>NZ_FNUW01000009.1:0-194053 GCF_900108285.1 Bacillus sp. ok061
ATTCGCTCGACTTGCATGTATTAGGCACGCCGCCAGCGTTCATCCTGAGCCAGGATCAAACTCTCCAATAAAGTTAGTTTGTCTAGCATCTAAAAATAAAAATTGACGTTTCACGTTGTTTGTTTCGTTCAGTTTTCAAAGAACTTGTCCGCCGCTTCAGAAGCGACTTCATCATATTAACATCTTCATTTTTCGATGTCAACTATGTTTTTTAATTTCTTTTTTGTCGTTTTCTGCGTTTCCGCATCAGCGACGTTTATTAATATACCATCACGTTTTTTAAATAACAAGTGTTTTTTATAAAAAACAAAAAAATATCTATCCTACTTTTTCTATAAAAAAAACTGTTATCCTTTCTACTAAAAATAGTTATTCTGATTGTATACTACTACACTTCATTCAACCAAATTGCATTTCACAATACCTTCCCAGATTTTCATTCTCTTCTATATTAAAATTTATAATAATTATCCTTCTATAGAATAACGAGATAAATTAGCCGTAAGAAAAAATTACATCCCCATTAAACAGCCAACCACACGCATTAACCCCTTCCCATTCAAAAATTTAATTCTCTACAAATAACAACATTCCAACGCAAATATAAACTTAAGAATATTGTTAGAATTTTTTTACATTTAATTAATGAAAAATATCCATTTTTTGTTATATAGTAAGAAAGGACGTATTCAACTATAAATAAAGCAATGGAGGAATTATTTTATGGACAGGTTAACAAAGTTTTCATTAAAAAACCGCTCCGCCATTATCATCATGGTTTTTCTCATTTCCATACTCGGTGTTTATTCCGGCTCTAAATTACCTATGGAATTTTTGCCAAGTATCGATAATCCAGCAATCACCGTCACAACCTTATCTCAGGGACTTGACGCCGAAACGATGACAAAGGACGTAACTGACCCTCTCGAAAAACAATTTCGTAATTTGGAACATATCGATACCATCACTTCTTCTACGCACGAAGGATTATCACGCATCGACATTGCGTATACGTCCAAAGCAAATATGAAAGATGCAGCACGCGAAGTCGAAAAAGCCATCAATGCAATTAAATTACCTAAAGATGTAACCAAGCCCGTAGTTAGTCAATTAAACACTTCTATGATTCCACTCGCCCAAATTACTATCCAGAAACAAAACGGTTTTTCAAAAGCCGATGAAAAACAAATCGAAAAAGAAATCGTACCACAACTTGAAAGTATTGATGGTGTTGCCAATGTTATGTTTTTCGGAAAATCAACCTCTGAATTATCTATCGTACTTGACCCGAATCTATTAAAAAACAAAAACGTAACATCACAGCAGGTACTCACTGTTTTACAAGGAAAAGAAACTTCTACTCCAGCTGGAGCAATTACTGTTAATCAGGAAGAATACAACCTTCGCGTCATTGGGGACATAAAAAATACAAATGACATTAAGAATATCACTGTAGCACCTCAAGTGAAATTACAAGACATTGCTCAAATTGAACTCAAACAACACTACGATACAATTTCACATATAAACGGAGAAGAAGGCACAGGATTAATCATCATGAAAGAACCAAGTAAAAATGCAGTTGCAATCGGAAAAGAGATTGATAACAAAGTTAAAGAGATAAATAAGCAATATAAAGATCAATTTTCTATTAAACTTTTAGCCTCAACCCATGAACAAGTTGAAAATGCTGTTACTAGCATGGGAAAAGAAGTAATACTTGGAGCAATCGCTGCAACTCTAATTATCTTAATCTTTTTACGTAACTTCCGAACAACACTCATCGCTGTTGTCAGTATTCCATTATCTATTTTCTTAACACTCTTTTTACTACATCAATCTAACATCACACTTAACATTTTAACCCTTGGTGGTTTAGCTGTTGCGGTTGGACGTCTCGTCGATGATAGTATCGTTGTCATCGAGAATATTTTCCGCCGTTTACAAAAAGATTCTTTCTCTAAAGATATTATTCTCGATGCAACGAAAGAAGTCGCCGTCGCAATTACTTCTTCTACTTTAACAACGGTCGCTGTTTTTTTACCTATCGGCCTCGTATCAGGAGCAATCGGAAAATTAATGTTACCTATGGTATTAGCAGTTGTATATTCTATTCTATCGTCCTTAATCGTTGCACTAACAGTTGTTCCACTTATGGCTTTTTTACTACTCAAAAAAACAAAGCATCGAAAACCAAGTTCTTCACCAAGATATGTCGCTACGTTAAAGTGGGCTCTTTCTCATAAATTCATTATTCTACTTACTGCCTTTTTATTATTTGTAGGATCAATCGCAGCCTATATATTACTACCGAAAGCAAACATAAAATCGGAAGACGACACAATGTTATCTATTAACATGACATTTCCAGCCGATTATAATACTGAAGCTCAAAAACAAAAAGCATTTGATTTCGAAAAGAAACTACTTTCTAATTCAGATGTAACAGACGTTATTTTACGAATGGGATCTAGCGCAGAAGATGCACAATGGGGGCAAACAACTAAAAATAACCTTGCCAGTATATTTGTAGTCTTTAAAAAAGGTTCTGATATCGATCAATATATTAAAGAGTTAAAAAAAGAAAATAAAACTTTCGAGCCTGCTGAACTGGATTATATAAAAACAAGTTATTCAAGCTCTGGCGGCGAAAACAATTTGCAATTTAACATAACAGCTACTAACGAAGCGAATTTAAAAGAGACGGCTACTATCGTCGAAACAAAACTAAAAAGCATGGATAATCTTTCTAAAGTAAAAACGAATTTAGAAGACTCTAAGAAAGAATGGCAAATTCATATTGATCAAACAAAGGCTGAACAACTAGGCTTAACACCAGAAATAGCTGCGCAACAAGTAGCATTCCTTATGAAGAGATCGCCTATTGGCGAAATTACAATTAATAATGAAAAAACTACTATTATGATAGAACACAAAAAGGAAAACATGAATAAACAAGACGATATTTTAAACACAAACATACTATCACCTATTAATGGACCAATTCCTTTAAAAGACATCGCAACTATTTCAGAAAAACAAACACAAACAGAAATTTTCCATAAAGACGGAAAAGAAACAATTCAAATTACCGCCGAAGCTTCAAATGAAGATTTAAGTAAAGTAAACATAGAAGTAAATAAAGCGATAAATGACTTAGATTTACCTAGCGGTGCAAAAGTAAATATCGCAGGAGCTACTGAATCTATGCAAGAGAATTTTACAGATCTATTCAAAATTATGGGGATTGCAATCGGGATTGTATATTTAATTATGGTTATCACCTTCGGGCAAGCACGCGCTCCTTTTGCAATCTTATTCTCCCTGCCATTAGCTGCTGTCGGTGGTATTTTAGGATTAATCATTTCACGAACACCTGTTGATGTAAATTCCTTAATCGGTGCATTAATGTTAATCGGGATTGTCGTTACAAACGCTATTGTATTAATAGAAAGAGTTCAACAAAATCGGGAACACGGACTGGAAACGAGAGAAGCCTTACTTGAAGCAGGTTCTACTAGACTACGTCCAATTATTATGACGGCTATAACAACAATCGTCGCTATGCTACCACTCTTATTCGGTCAATCGCAAGCAGGAAGTATGGTATCAAAAAGTTTAGCCGTAGTTGTCATCGGTGGTTTAGCAGTCTCAACTGTTCTTACATTAGTAGCCGTTCCAGTTATGTATGAACTATTAGATAAAATCGGGAGAAAAAGGCGCTCCCGTAGAAAAATAAGCACTTCTACAGAAACACCCGATATTTAAAACCAAAAGGCGTTATCTTCACGAATGAAGATAACGCCTTTTCTCTATCTACTCATATAATCTATCATGTTTTCCGCATACCGCTCTAGAGGTTCACTAGAATCTACAATAAGATATTCACTATTTAAAGGTTTCTTACTACCATTTAACCACTTTTTAAAACCTACTTCCGATTCCACTTTTTCAATTTGACTGATCATACGCTTACGTGTTTGCAGTCTCACATTAATCTCTTCCATATCATTAAGATAACACTCAATATATTTATATTTCACACCATGTTTATTTGATAATTTAATCCCTTTTTCAACCATTCCCTCATATAAACATGGACTATCCAATATAACACTATGCCCTTGTTCTAAATAAGAATCAATCAATGCCCATTCGGCATCATATGCAAGTCCACCAACAATCGTTGATTCAATACCTTTCACTTCTAGTGATTTTAACAATGCTGATTTCAAAACGTCATGATCTACAATTATAGCACCTGTTAACTTCGCTATATACTTAGAAACTGTGGATTTTCCCGCCCCTGGAAAACCTGACATTTGCAGAAAAAACAAATTAAATCCACTCCCTCATTTTCACCTCTTTATCTATATAACGAATTACAAATTCAACAATCGCTACGCCTTTTCCTTCTATATTAAAACGCAAAAAGAACCCTCTACTTATAAATAGAGAGTTCTCCTTTGTAACTTATGCCGCTTTTATCTTCTTCGTCGTTTTACTTTTTCTTTTCGTTCCTGTAAAGCGCTTATGCAATACAGATGCTATCAAGCGTG
The DNA here is from genome assembly GCF_900108285.1 of Bacillus sp. ok061. Taxonomy (NCBI): domain Bacteria; kingdom Bacillati; phylum Bacillota; class Bacilli; order Caryophanales; family Bacillaceae; genus Bacillus; species Bacillus sp. ok061. The sequence continues at coordinate 4,560 of NZ_FNUW01000009.1, forward strand.
AAATGACATTGAATAGTAATACCATAATAATTAATACAGCTGCAGATTTTGTCGCAATCAACTTCGCATCTGGAATAAACCCTTCAGAATTTAACTTCCAAATATGAACTGCTAACGTTTCAGCTGGTCTAAACGGATTTAAAGGATGCGCAGGACTCGAGAAGTCCGCTGCTGAATTTAAAATCGGGGATGTTAAACCCGCTGTGTAAATTAATGCTGCCGCTTCCCCAAATATACGACCCGCCGCTAAAATAATCCCTGTAATAATTTGCGGTAATGACGATGGGATAATAATACGAACGATCGTTTGCCACTTTGTTGCACCTAATCCAAGACTTGCCTCTTTTATATTATGAGGCACTTCTGAAATAGCATTTTCACAAACACGTGTTAAACCTGGTAAGTTTAAAATAGTTAAAGCAAGAGCACCCCCCATTACTGTGTATCCCCAGCCTGTCATTGTAACGAACACTAACAAACCAAATAAACCAACAACAATAGATGGTAAAGACGCCATTGTCTCAATGCATAAACGAACAAAATTTAAAAAGCGCCCCTGTTTTGCATACTCTGCTAAATATATTCCAGCACCTAGTCCAAGAGGAATAGATATAATAAGCGTTATAACAAGCATGTAGAAGGAATTGAATAACTGCGGACCAATCCCACCACCAGCTCTTGTATTACTTGGTTCTCCAAACAAGAAATTAGGATCCCAAAAACCCCATCCCTTTTGTAAAATTTCAAACACTAAGAACACTAGCATAGCTACGACCAAAGCAGCAACCGCATAAAAGATACCCGTCCAAACTTTATTTACCGTTCTTGCATTCATTATTATCGCTCACCTCTTTGCCCAATCGCTCGAATTACTAAAATAAACAGGAATGAAATAACAAGTAAAATCATCGCTAAAGTCCATAGCGCATTATTCCAAGCAGTTCCGTTCAATGTATTTGTCATGTCCATTGTCAAAATACCAGTTAACGTTGCTGTCGGACTATATATTCCTTCTGGTAATTTAATCGTATTCCCGATTACCATTTGAACGGCTAGCGCTTCACCAAAAGCTCGTGCTAAACCTAAAACAACACCTGTTAAAATTCCTTTTTTCGCAGCAGGAACAATCACTCGGCTAATTGCTTGCCATTTCGTTGATCCTAGGCCATAAGAAGCTTCTAAATAATCAAATGGAACAGAGCGTATTGCATCAGAAGCGATACTAGCAATAGTAGGTAAAATCATAATACTTAATACAACGATACCCGCAATTAAACTAAAGCCCACTCCCCCGAACGAATCACGTAATAGCGGAACTAAAATCGTAACCCCTAATAATCCGTATACTACTGACGGAATACCGACTAATAATTCTAAAACAGGCTTCAATACTTTATTTCCAAACTTCGGCGAAATTAAATTCATGAATATAGCCAGAGCTATAGCAATTGGCGCACTAATAATAACCGCACCTAACGAAACCACTGTTGAACCTACAATAAAAATTAAAGCCCCAAAAGATCCTTGATCAGCATTTGGATTCCATTTTGTCGATGTTAACATCTCAGTAAACGAGATGCCACTTTGTGTAAAAGATTGAATTCCTTTACCACAAATAAACGCAATAATAGCTAATGTAATTAAAACAATAAAAATACCACAAAACGTAACAAGTGATCTTCCTATATATTCACTTTTCACGTAATTAATTTGTTTTTTCCCCTTCATCACAGGACAGACCCCACTTCACAGATTGAAATGAACAGGACTGGCCTTGCAGCCAGCCCCATAAATTTGATTACTTATTTAATTTAGACATTGGAATGTAGCCCATATCTTCTACTTGCTTTTCAAAGTCTTTACCTTTTACATAATCGATGTAAGCTTTTGTTGCTTCTTTCGCTTCACCTTTTGTTACCATATACTCGTAAGACCAGAATGGATATTTACCAGACGCAATGTTTTCAACTTTTGGATCAGCACCATCAATTTTCACTGTTTGCAGTGCACCTTTTTTATCGCCCACCATGTAAGACATTGCTAAATAGCTTACTGAACCTGGAGTAGAATTGATAGCTTGCTCTACTGCACCGTTAGAATCTTGTGTTGTTCCAGTTCCATCATTGATTTTCGCGTCTTTCATAATTGTTTTTTCGAATGTAGCACGTGTACCAGATGAAGCTGGACGATTAATTACGTTGATTTTTTCATCTTTTCCGCCTACTTCTTTCCAGTTTGTTACTTTTCCAGTGAAGATATCTTGTACTTGTTGCACTGTTAAGTTATCAACTTTTACATCTTTATTTACAACAAGAGCGAATGCAATACCCGCTACCTTGTTATCTACTAATTCTTTCGCCTTTTCAGCATCTTTTATTTTATCTCCGGACGGAACATCTGAATTACCAATTTGTACTGCACCAGATGCTACTTGGTTAATCCCAGTTCCACTACCGCCACCTTGAACTTGAATAGAAACTTTTGAATTTTTCTCCATGAATTTCTTTCCAGCTTCCTCCGCAAGAGGTAGAAGAGCTGTAGAACCAGCTGCTGCAATCGTACCCGATAATTCTTGTTTTGTATTATCGCTTCCTTTAGCAGTTTCTTTACTAGTTGTATCTTCTGCTTTTCCACACCCAACTAATGCTCCTGCTACCACTAAAGCTGCTAAAGAGAATTTAATACCTTTTTTCATAACCATGTCTTGTACCCCCATTTGGATTATCACTTTTCGAATTCATTTTCTTTCGAACACAAATTCATTGTAGGACAACAATATTATGTGAGTGTTAAGCAATTTTTAATTTTAAGTAAATGACGATAATAACCCTTAAAATCTATGAATCCCAACATTTGCAGTTAAAGAATCCAACAAAAACCACACTAACTATGCTGTAATGTAAATTTATTCTTAACAATGTAAATTCAATGTAAATGTTTTTCTCTCTTTTTCCTTTTTAGTTAAAGTTATATTTACAATTCCGCTGTATTTTGTAACTTTTACACGCCTAATTTATGCACATAAAAAAGAATTTCAGTAATATTTTTTAGTACAACTAAATAAATTGGAACAATTCTAAAATTAAATGAATATTTTTAAAGTACTAATTGACAGCATCATCCAATGTAGTCTACTATATTACTAACAAAAAGTTTACCTAAGGAAACTTTTTAAACTAAAACTAACAATATAGAGAAGAGGTAACTTTTATGGTATCGGCTAATACTAAACCCCTTTCCGATTTTAAAACAGGGGAATTTGTACAAATTGAGAAGATACAATTAGAAGGAACTATGAAACGACGTTTATTAGATTTAGGATTTATCCCTGGGGCAACGATTAAAGTATTGCAACGCAGTCCACTTGGAGATCCGGTCGCCTATCAAGTGAGCAACACAACTATTGCACTGCGAAAAGAAGAAAGTTCCCTTATTTTCGGGGTATTAATAGGAGATGATTTCAGATGAGCAAACATCGTATTGCTTTAGCTGGCAACCCGAATACCGGGAAAAGTACATTATTTAATACTTTGACAGGTTTAAAACAACATACTGGAAATTGGACGGGAAAAACTGTTTTAAAAGCTGAAGGAGAATATGAACATAACGGAAGTACTTATACATTAATAGATTTACCTGGAACTTACTCACTATACTCAAATTCCGCGGACGAAGAAGTGGCGAGGGATTATATTATATTTGAAAAACCAGAAGTAACTGTAGTTGTCATAGACGCAACTGCTATGGAAAGAAATTTAAATTTAGCACTCCAAGTGATGGAAATGACAAACAATGTAGTCATTTGCATTAACTTAATTGATGAAGCCGAGAAAAAAGGTATTGTTATTGATGAAAAAAAATTAGCAAAATCACTTGGTGTACCTGTAGTTAAAATTTCAGCACGTAACCGAGTAGGCATTGGTCATTTACTAAATGTTATTGCAAAAGTAGCAAATAAAAAACTAATTCCAACACCAATTAAAATTACTTACAGCGAAAAAATCGAAAATATGATTCAGGAATTAGAACCACAAATTTATAAAGTGTTCGGTGATACGTATCCAGCACGTTGGATTGCGTTACGTATATTGGATGGAGATAAAAATTTCTTAACTACACTTCAAAAACACCATAATGAACCACTTGTAAGGGAGGTCGTAATTAATGGAATCTCACTCAGCCAGTAAAGCTCTTCCATTAGACTATATTATTCAACATGCACAAACACTTTCAAAAGAAGATATACGAGATGATATAGTCGGAGATATTTATCGAACATCTGCAAGCATATGTAAAGAATCCGTTCAATATACAAATACTGATAAATTATATCGTTCCGAAAAACTAGATAAAATTTTCACATCTCCAATCTGGGGATTCCCAATTATGCTCGGTATTTTATCTATTATTTTTTATCTTACAATCGCAGGCGCTAACGTACCATCTGATATGATTGCCGAATTCTTCGGATGGGCCGAAGGATATTTAACATCTTGGTTCCAAGCAGTGCATGCACCTGAATGGTTACATGGCATTTTAATACTTGGTTTATTCCGTGGTATCGGTGCTGTTATTAGCGTTATGTTACCACCTATGGCAATCTTTTTCCCTATGTTCGCGCTATTAGAAAACTATGGATACTTACCACGTGTCGCGTTTAATATGGACCGCTTATTCAAACGATCCGGCGCACACGGGAAACAATCTTTAACAATGGCAATGGGATTTGGTTGTAATGCAGCAGCCATTATGTCAACACGTATCATTGAATCACCACGTGAACGCATGCTAGCAATTTTAACGAACAACTTCGTTCCTTGTAACGGTCGCTGGCCTATGTTAATTTTAATGGCTTCACTATTTATGGCTGCTGGTTATACAGGCAGTATGCAAACATTGGTTACTGCTGGCGTTGTAGTTGGAATGGTTGTAATTGGTGTTATTATGACATTAACTGTTTCTTGGGTGCTATCAAAAACAGCTTTAAAAGGCGTCCCAACTCACTACACACTTGAGTTACCTCCGTACCGTAAGCCAAAGGTTTGGAATACAATTGTACGTGCAACACTCGATAAATCAGTTTATGTTTTAAAACGAGCTGTAGTTGTTGCTGCCCCTGCGGCTGCATTAACTTGGTTACTTGCTAACATTTTTATCGGTGACACAAGTCTACTTATGTATTTTGTAAACTTCCTAGATCCATTTGCTAAAATGTTAGGACTTGACGGCTTTATTCTAGCTGCGTTCATTCTTGGACTACCAGCGAATGAAATTGTTATCCCGATTTTATTAATGTCTTACTTATCAACCGGAGCTTTAACTGAAATAGATGATTTTAATCAAATTAAAAATCTATTCTTAGAAAATGGTTGGACTTGGTTAACGGCGTTAAACACAATGTTGTTCTCACTTCTTCATTTCCCATGCGGAACGACACTGGTTAACATATATAAAGAAACAAAAAGTGCAAAATGGACATTCTTATCGTTTGCAATCCCTACCGTTATCGCCATTGTTGTTACATTCCTCTCTACACAATTGGTACATTGGTTAGGGCTTGTATAAAACAAAGCATACATAGAAGGCATCCCCCTTCACATATGCTTTGCCCGAAAGAAACCTGAAAATCATTCAGGTTTCTTTTTTTGTACATCAGTATTCCACGGCTGCGCTCCATACGTTGTGAGTTTTTTATGAATGAAATATATAGCCCCCGGCAGCACCGCCATTAATATCGTGCAACTAATTCCTAATCCAGTAAACAACTTTCATCACCTTATTTCACTCTTTTCGGTAAAGCTGAACCTGAATGTTCAATTGTTGGATGAACGTGAACAGTAATTTCAGCATTACTAAAGTAATTTTCGCCTTGATCCCAATTCTTACTTATTTTTGTCCATTCTTTATAATTATGTCTCTTATACACTTCCCCTAACTCTAATACATCTACCTTATATTTTTTTTGAACAAGCTTAATCGACTTTTGAATACGCTCCTCCATTTCTTCCGATATATCCTTCTCTAAACGTTTTTCATTCAAAACCTTTTTATGATCACTAAAGTGCAACTCAGCTATTGTACCCTCCAGAAATAAATGAATATTAAATTTCGGTTTTGTAGCATTCGTTGTGGATACTTTAATTTTTCGACGTAACTTATGAATTTCATATGTAATAAGTTGATTCTTTTTACGGATGGTAAAAAAACCTCCAATTTTTTTACCTATTATATAATTCATTCCTAACGTTTGTTCTCCACTCAAACGCCCCACGCACTTATTATCTTTCCCGCGAAACAATGCTGCACCGTTCATTTGTACCCCTTGTTTTGTTAGTTCAAGAATAGGTAATACAAAACTTCGGTTAGAGATCATCTTTTCCTGTACCTCACCAATTCTTGCAGCCTCAATCATTTGGGCATTTTTCGGAGGGTGTTCAGCTAACATATCAATATACTGCGCCGGTAAATTTTCAGGCTTGGCACTTTGTTTTAAAATAGCTTCTGCATTTTTCTTAGAAACGAACAAACGGATATTTCTTCTCATCTCATGATCGCGAATATACACATCTAACGTATTTTGTAAAATGTATGGATGTGAAAGTAATTCTTCAGAGAAAATAATCACTTGTATATGAGGGAAAAATAATGTACGACTAATTTTTTTAGCGATTATTCTTATTTGTTCAAACACACTATCTGCTTTCGCACTAACATTAATATAATTTTCGCCATCTCCATCACCTTGTCCACCTTGCTGCGCTAACTTACTAGGAAGTACCATTTGATACGTCCCTTTCATAATTGGATTCGCTTTCTTCTCCTTCACGATATCATAAGCCGCTCCTACTACAAATCCTCTTTCTTCTATCTCTTCTAACTCAGAACACCCACTCATAAATCCAGTTAAAGTCATAACCATTATAATTTTAAGAAGGTGTTTCATTTCCACCATTCCTTCTTTTTATTTTATATACAATTAAAACGAGCAAAGGCGCTAACACAACAAACCCCATATCTATCCAAGCTAAATAAGTCCCATAACTCGATAAAGCATTCAAACTACTAGGTATCATATTCGCCATAAAAATAATAGGGGCACTTACGAAAATAAAAATATGTTTCTTCACTTTCGGAAACATAGCACAAAACAATAAAGATGCGACGTCATAATACATTGCTGTAGTGTTATAAATAGTAATAATCCAAGTCGTAAAAAAAATCGCATCAAACCTTTCTAAAAACCCTCCGCCAATTTCAATTTCTTTCCCTAATTCAATTGTTGGATATGTCAATCCACGTGTGGTCATATACGTAAAAACACTAATACAAGTTACATAAATTAAAATGTATGACAACACGTTTACCATCACCGCTTTCGCGACTGCCATTGGCGCTTTTTTCGCTGACTTATCATTCAGCAACACCGCATAAAATAAAGCTACTTCAAATCCAATAAACGTAAAAATAGAATTTTTAACTCCAACAGCATATTGACTTACTTTCGTTTGAAAAGCTGGTAGTAAATTATTTATTTCCATTAAATTTATATTCAATAAAGAAAGAAGTACTATCGCAATTAAAACAATAGGTAAGAATAAAACATTTAACCTTAATAAGGCTGCTCTTGATCCTGCTATTCCATAAATAACAACTAGTAAGAAGAAGAAAGACAGTAGTTGTATTGGTGTATCACTAAATAAATACGTTTGAGAAATAATTGAAATCATTCGCGATTCATATGCTGTCAAAGCAGCAAACGTTAATACTAAAATACTACTAATTGTGTATGCAACAGGCTTCGTCAAATGCGCACTCGTATATTGAACAAAATTTTGTTTCGGAAATAAGATTGCCACCCTCGTCACAAACCAACCTAAAACTGTACAGATCAATCCACCCAAAAGCAAAATAATCCAACCGTCCGAAAATAAAGTTTGGTTAGCAATATCTCTTGGCATAGACAATGCTCCTATACCAATAATGGTCGATGATACCGCAAACCCAATTTCCCGAGATCCAATCTCTTCATCGCCATACTCAAATGGTTTCAATTATTTTCGCTCCTTTGGACGTATTGTAGAATCTTTTGTTTGTAAGTACTCTGGTCTATCTTTCAACATCGATTTTGGCATGCGAATAAATTCTTCTTTCCAATCTTTATAAAATGCAGGAGCAATTGGAGTTGTATACGGTATACCAACGCTTGTTAAATTTGTAATATGAATAGCAAGTGCGATCAGAGCTAGAATAATCCCATACAAACCAAAAGCCGTTGCAGCTAATACAAAGACGAAAAGTAAAATTCGGAACGTAATTGTAATGCTATATACAGGAAGCGAAAACGTAGCAATCGCAGTAACTGCAATAATAATAACTAAAAATGGATTTACAATCCCTGCATTTACCGCAGCTTCTCCAATTACAAGACCTCCTACAATCCCTATCGTTTGTCCCATCGGTTTCGGCAATCGGATTCCAGCTTCTCGTATTAATTCCATAGTCAAGGCCATCATTAACGTTTCAATATACGCTGGAAACGGAACACCTTCCCTAGCACCTGCAATTGAATAAGCCAGTTTAGAAGGAATAAGCCCTTGATGGTAAGATACAAGTGCTACATACATAGCTGGTAACAAAACCGCAATTATACCTGAACCCATACGTAAAAATCGTAATAACGTTCCAATCACCCAGCGCTCGTAATGATCTTCTACAGATTGAAAAATATCAACAAATACGAGTGGCGCAATAAGAGCAAATGGGGATCCGTCTACCAAAATGGCTGCCTTTCCTTTCGCTAATGAGGCTATAATATTATCAGGCCTCTCTGTATTCAAAAACTGTGGAAATGGGGATAAATTATTATCCTGAATTAATTGTTCAATCGTACCTGTTTCCAAAACGACATCTGTCACTATTGATTGAAGACGGCGATCTAACTCTTTTACAATGTGAGGATTAATAATATCTTCTATATATACTAGGGTTACTTCTTTCTGCGATCGCTTCCCCATAATATAAGATTGGAACCTCAACTTTGGATCACGTAAACTACGTCGGATTAACATTTTATTCACATTAATATCTTCATTTAATCCAACTCTCGGTCCGCGTATTAAATCTTCTGTCACTGGTGGTTCTAAACTTCTCTTCTCCCAAGCCCTACTATTAATAACGATAGCAGTTTGAATATTATCAATTAATATAACTGTATCTCCCGCTAAAATCGCATTCATAATGTCTGGAAACTTCGTCTTTACACCCACTTCTGCGATAGAAATAAAGCGATCCAATAACGTTTGAACAACGGCTTCCTCACTTGGAATTTCTTCGTATTGCAGCGTACGAACGACATATTTATAAACATTATCCTTGTCTGTTAATCCACATAAAAACACAACCGCACAACGTGTAAACCTCCCAGCAAGAGCAACTTCTCTAATTGTTAAATCATTAGGTGAACCTAACTCATCCCTAATTTCTTTCATGACTTCAAATAAGTTACCTTCAAGCTCTAACAATTTCCCCACCTAACTTCCTTTTCAACAAGTTTTTAGTTAGATTCCGCTAATAGAAGAAAATATATACAAAAAAGAGCTATCTCTTTTCAAAGATAGCTCTAATAAACGAATTACTTTTCTACTATTATGCTGTTTTTCTTTATAGATACACTTTTTGTAAATCCACTAACTACAAACATCACAATCATATTAATTAACAATGCGACTATACCTACATTTAAATCTTTTATAGACTGCGGAAAACTCGGAAACATCGTAGCTATATTAGAGCCCGATAAAGTGATATATGCAACAACTAATAACCCCATTCCCATTCCTGCAATCGCTCCTTGCTTCGTAATAACCTGGCGTGGAAACAAACTACAAACAAGTGCAGGGAAAAGTTGTGTAACGATACTGTATCCCATTAACAGAAGGGCTCCTATTGTTTCTCCTCCTTTAAATGTAAATAAAACTGCTACGAGCGTTACTACAGGTACAAATAACTTTGCAGCTTTAGCAACTTGTCTATCTGAAGCAGATGGAACCATCGTTCGATAAATATTTTTCGCTAACAGTGTAGAAGCCGCCATAACAAGCATAGAGCCTGGAACTAACGCCGTTAATACTCCCGCACTACCAATAATTCCAATAAACCAAGGATCAAAAGTTTGTAAAGCAAGACGGAATAACGAAAGATCCACATCCGCTCCCTTTAACCCAGGAACTTGCAATATAGCAGCAAACCCTGCAAAAAATACGAAAAGTAACACTAAAGAATACAATGGCATAATTGCTGCATTTTTACGAAATACTTTTTCATTTTTTGCAGAAAAAGCAGAAGCAAATGTATGAGGCCACATATAAAAACCTAGGGCCGTTAATATAATAGTAGAAACAAACCAAGAAATACTCATTCCTTCTTCAGGTAAAGATAAAAATCCCGGCTTCGCTGCTTCTACAGCCTCAAACATCGGCTGAAATCCTCCATAATAATGATACGGTAAATATATACCTAAAAACATAACGATAAACAGTATCATAATATCCTTCAAAGCAGCCGTCCAAGCCGAACCGTGTATACCTGAAACCATTACATATATAGTTATAACAATAGCACCGATCCATACTGCAACAACAGGTGACACCCTTCCGTAAGAAGCTTCTGAAACGATAATTCCCAGTCCCTTTAACTGTAAAACAAGATATGGGATGATGGAAACAACACCAACAACTGAAACAATAAGTCCAAGCGCTTTACTTCTATATTTCTTCGCAAAAAAATCCGACTGCGAAACAAGGTTATGCTCTTTCGCATACTTCCAAATTGGTGGTAATAAAAAATACGATAAAAGATAAGCTAAAGCACCATATCCCAAAATATAAAAGGTAGGTGCTCCTTTACTATACGCCCAGCCGCTTCCCCCTAAAAATGTAAACGTCGTATAAATTTCACCTGCCATCAGGAGAAAAACAAAAATAGTGCCAAATCCTCTCCCCCCAACTGACCATTGCTCTAAATTCATATCTTTTCCATGTTGTGCCCGAATCCCTAAAAATAGTGCGAGAAACAAAAATAAAATAATGATAAGTAATGCAGTCATTTTACATCCTCCTTATTAGCAGGATCAAACGCGTACACGAGCCCCATACAAAGAGATGTAATAAACACTGATAATAATACCCAAAATAATAAAAATGGCATCCCTAATACGTAAGGAGTAACTGAATTCGCAAATATTGGCCCGACTACTAAACAAAGAACTGGAATTAGCGCTAGGATGTGTATTTTCTTCATCTCATTCTCCTTTACTTATAAAATTCATAATGGCTGATACAAAGACTTCCACTCCAATCGGTAATGCATCTTCATCAATTGTAAAACGAGGATGATGATGAGGATATATAATACCTTTCTCTTTATTTCCCGCTCCGATAAAAAAGAATGTCCCTGGTGCCTTTTGTAAAAACGCTGAAAAATCTTCTCCAGCCATCGTCGGCTGCAAACGAATAACTCTATCTCTTCCATAAAGTTGTAATGCCGTTTGTTCAATAAGCTCTGTAACTTCATAATTATTTACAACTGGTCGATATCCATATTCATAAGAAAACGTATATTTCGCTCCATAAGATTCCGTAATATGCTTCACAATCCGCTCAATTTTCTTCTCTGTTTCACCTCGTAACTCATGTCTTAAACTTCTCACTGTCCCTTCAATCTCCGCTTGCTCTGGTATTACATTATGAGTTGTCCCCGCATGAAATTGCGTAACGGATATTACGAGAGAATCTAATGGATTCGTGAGGCGAGATACAATTTGCTGAAGTTGCGAAACGACTTGTGTTCCGATTGCGATACTATCCACCGTTTCATGAGGGATTCCAGCATGTCCACCTTTTCCCTCTATCCTAATTTTAAAAACATCCGGCGCAGCCATTGCAGGACCATAAATAACGCCTATTTTTCCAACCTCTAACGACGCCCAAAGGTGAGCACCAATGATATAATCCACACCTTCCATTACACCTGCCGCAATCATCTCCTCTGCACCACCAGGAAAATTTTCTTCAGCATGTTGGAATAGAAAACGAATCTCCCCTTTAATCTTCTCTCTTGCTTCTACTAACTTATGTACAACCCCAAGTAATATCGCTATATGTCCATCATGACCACACGCATGCATCACACCTTTATATGTAGAAATAAAATCAAACTCATTTTCTTCATGAATAGGAAGAGCATCCATATCGGCTCGAACCGCAACTGTTTTGCCCGGCTGTTTACCTACTAACTTTGCCATCACACTATATTTAGTCGGCCGTGACACTTCTAAATATGGAAATTTCCGAAGTATATCGAACACAAACTGCGATGTTTTTTCTTCTTGAAAAGATAACTCTGGATACTTATGAAAATGCCTTCTCCACTCAACTAACTGATTTTTTGACAAAACAAGTTCCTTTGCAACATCCATAACCCTTCACTCCTTCTTCACCAAGTTAAATGTTATTATAACGTGAATTGTTAAAATTTAAAAGAATCTTCTGAATTTTCAATTACGATAAACCAAAAAGAAAAAGCCATCCACAAGATGACTTTTTCTTTATTATAAAATAGTAATCGCTTGTTTTCCCATTTGCTCCCAAGCTTTCTCAAATTCTGCTCGTGGAACAGCCAAACGTGGATTATTTTTCAGAGGATCATTTACATATACAAAGTTTTGATCATATCCAATTACTACTGCACTATGCTCATAATATGTAATTTTCACTTCGCCTGAACTCGTATTCCATGTTTCAAAACTACTTTCAGCTAGCGGCTTAAACGTCGTATTAATAATGACCCATACCGGAGAGCCAGAACTAATTACTTTATATATATCTTGCATGTCTCTACCTGTTAAATTAATTACTTTTTCAGGAACATATTTTTCTGCTAAATCAAAGATTGGTTTATTGTATACACCATATCCAGGCTCTGCCTTTGTATAAATATTTCCTACAAATCCCTCGTAAGGATTTCCACGCAAACCATTTTGTTCAAATGGAACACGATGAATTTCGCTAGCAAGTTGCATCTTATCTACTTGTACACCTTTATATTGCAGCAACATAGCTAAACTTGTCACTTCACATCCTCGAGGTAATTCTGGTAATTGTTTAATAAACGGAACATCTTCAATCATAGCTGCTTCTTTCATTTCAGATAGAAACTCTAAGCGTAGAACTTGCGCCTTTTGCATGATTTTATCTTTCCCTATAAAAAATGCAGCAGCAAGTATAATACCAAAAACAAAAAGATATTTTAACTTTTTCATTATAAACAAAACTCCATTAATTATTATTTTACAGACACAACTCTTATCATTGTACCCTTCTTCTTACTAGTTTGCTAGAAAGATCATGTGAATTATCGCTCATAGAATTAATTGTAAAAATTCTAATTATTTTTAATAAAAAGAAAAATAAATATACATTTCCAGAATATTTTGCTAAAATCAAAATTGTTAACATGGTGAAGATATCACCATGTTAACAAACATTCTTAGAGTATTTAGTCATAGTTCGTTTTTTACATGCTCCATTCATTTCATAGCAAATAAACCGAGTGTGTGTTGCATCCCCCACTAATGATTAAAAACTCAGAATAAAACGAAGTTCACACATTCAAGAAGATACGGGGTGAGGGGCATATGAATCAACAAATTGAACAAACAAATTTAAAACGAACAATGAAAAGTAGACACCTATTTATGATTGCACTCGGTGGTGTTATCGGAACCGGGCTATTTATGGGATCTGGTCAAATCGTCCATAATGCCGGACCTGGTGGCGCTATTCTTGCATTTTTAGTCGGTGGATTTGTTATGTATTTAACGATGTTATGTCTTGGTGAATTATCTGTTGCTATGCCAGAAGCAGGTTCATTCCAAAGCTATGCAAGCAAATTCATTTCACCTGGTTTTGGATTTGTTGTCGGTTGGATGTATTGGTTAAATTGGGCTGTTACAGTCGGTGTAGAGTTAACAACTGTAAGTATTTTAATGAAACGCTGGTTTCCAAACGTTTCTTCATGGATTTGGTGCGTTACATTTGCAGCAGCGCTCTTCCTCGTAAACGCTTTATCAGCAAAAGCATATGCAGAAGCAGAGTTTTGGTTCGCAAGTGTAAAAGTCGCAACAATCGTTATTTTCATCGTACTTGGTGGCGCTGTTATGTTCGGTCTACTAGACTTTAATGGAAAGCCAGCTCCGATGCTTCATAATTTCACTGAAAATGGCGGGCTATTTCCAAACGGTGCATTAGCTGTTCTCCTTACGATGATTACAGTAAATTACTCCTTCCAAGGAACAGAATTAATCGGAATCGCTTCAGAAGAAAGTGAAAATCCTGAAAAAACAATTCCAAAAGCGATCAAAAATACAATTTGGCGAACTCTCTTCTTCTTCGTCTTAGCGATATCAGTTGTTGTAGGTTTACTCCCATGGCAAGAGGCTAATCTAGTCGAAAGTCCCTTTGTACTTGTATTTGATGTAGCCGGTGTCCCATATGCAGCAGACATTATGAACTTTGTTATTATTACAGCTGTATTATCCGTTGCTAACTCTGGTCTATACGCAAATTCTCGTATGCTGTGGGCGATGGCAAAACAAGGAATGGCAAGTCCAGCATTTACGAAATTAACTAAAAAAGGTGTACCGCTAAATGCATTAATTTTCAGTCTAATTTTTGCTAGCCTTTCCTTATTAACAAGTGTATTTGCGGCAGATACTGTCTTTCTAGTTTTAACATCTATTGCAGCAATGGCTGCCGTTGTCGTTTGGATGTCAATCGCCGCTTCACAGTTTTTCTTTCGTAGAAATTTCGTGAAAAATGGCGGCGACATAAATGATTTAAAATATCGTACACCGCTCTATCCGCTAGTTCCAATCGTAGCGTTCTCACTCAATTTTATTACATTTGTTAGTTTGGCTTTCATTCCAGATCAAAGAATTGCTCTTTATTGTGGCATTCCATTTATGATTGTTTGTTACATCTTATACCAAGTTAAATATAAAAAAGTTGTCACACTTGAACAGCCACGAACTATCACACGAGAAATAAACTAAATATACAAAATATTCAGCTATCTTCCTTATAATAAGATAGCTTTTTTCTATTTCTTGGATATCCTGGTATAACTTTATTTATCTTAAAATTTTCACAATCACGTTTTTCTCTGGAAAATAGTTTACAATGTAATCAAGTTACAAATGATATTCACCTTAAAAAGTGTGCATTTGTGTCTATTTTTTAACAATATATCAAAAACTATTGCCTTCTATAAATTAATAGGTTTATATTGTTTTATTGGCATAGTTTCAATCCAAGGAGAAAGGAGATTTTCAATCGTGCAACTAAAGAAAGCGTTTTGGAAGTTGGCTTCGCTTCTTCCGTTATCATTACTTCTGTTCCTCGGTGGCTGTGATAAAAAACTCGCAGTATTAAATCCGCAAGGACCTGTTGCAAAAGCACAGTATGATTTAATTGTTTGGTCATTCTTGCTTATGTCATTAATTATCGCAATTGTATTCATTCTGTTTACAGTCATCTTGATTCGTTATCGTGAAAAATCAGAGAATATGGACTATGAGCCACCTGAACAACACGGTAACACATTACTAGAAATTATTTGGACGCTTGTTCCTGTTATTATCGTTATCGCATTATCGATTCCAACAGTAAAAGCAACTTATGCTTCGGAAGAGGTTCCGAAAGAGTCCAAACATATTAAACCAGTTGAAATTTATGTTACATCTGCAAACTGGAAATGGTTATTCAGTTACCCAGAGGAAAAAATTGAAACCGTTAACTATTTAAATATCCCAGCTGGTGTACCAATTCAATTCAAACTGACTTCTGTCGGCCCAATGAATGCTTTCTGGGTACCAGAACTTGGTGGTATGAAGTACACAATGGATGGCATGATTATGGATCTTTATTTACAAGCTGATAAGCCAGGTTCTTACCTAGGCCGTAGTGCGAACTTCTCTGGTGAAGGATTCACACACATGGAGTTCGAAGTTGAAGCAAAAACTAAAGAGAAATATGACAAGTGGGTTAAAGAAGTACAAGAAAAGGCTGATAAGTTAACCGAAGAGAAGTACAACGAAATTATTAAACCTGGTGTAGTTGGACGCATGACGTTCTCTAGTCACCACTTAAGTTATGTAGATCCAAAATCACTTGAATATTGTGATTACAACTACTACAAAAACAAAAAATAATAGCTATTATTCCAACAGATTGGAGTGAACACAGTGAAGCTTGATGAATTCTTTGTCACAGGTGACCCGATTATTTACGGTGCAGACGCTTCTATCGTTCTTGTGACATTAGCAATCATTTTCGTACTAACAAAGTATAAAAAATGGAAATGGCTTTGGGACGAATGGTTAACAACTGTTGACCATAAAAAAATCGGAGCCATGTATATTATTTCTGCGGTTATCATGTTATTCCGCGGTGGTATGGATGGTTTAATGATCCGTGCACAATTAACATTCCCAGAAACAACTTATTTAAACGCTGAACACTATAACGGGATCTTTACAACGCATGGTACAGTAATGATTCTTTTCATGGCAATGCCATTCGTTATGGGATTAATGAACCTTGTAGTACCATTACAAATTGGTGCTCGTGACGTTGCATATCCGTTCTTAAATGCTTTAAGTTTCTGGTTATTCTTTGTCGGAGCAATGTTATTCAACATCGCTTTCGTAATCGGTGGTTCTCCAGACGCTGGGTGGACTTCTTACTTCCCAATGGCAGGTACAGAGTTTACTTCGGGCGTAGGAAATAACTACTACGCAATTGCATTACAGATTTCAGGTCTCGGTACGCTAATGACCGGTATTAACTTCCTTGTTACTATCTTAAAAATGCGTACACCTGGTATGACTTTAATGAGAATGCCAATGTTTACTTGGTCAATCTTAATTACAACAATTATCATTATTTTCGCTTTCCCAGTATTAACAGTTGCTCTTGCATTAATGACATTTGACCGTCTATTCGATGCTCACTTCTTTACGATGGCGAGCGGCGGTATGCCGATGTTATGGGCTAACCTGTTCTGGGTATGGGGTCACCCTGAAGTATATATCGTTATTTTACCGGCATTCGGTATTTTCTCTGAAATCATTAGTACATTCTCACGTAAGCGTCTATTCGGTTACAGTGCGATGGTATACTCAATGGTTGCAATTTCTTTACTAAGTTTCGTCGTATGGCTTCACCACTTCTTCACGATGGGTGCAGGTCCAGCGGTTAACTCATTCTTCTCGATTTCGACAATGGCGATTTCGATTCCAACCGGGGTTAAGATCTTTAACTGGTTGTTTACACTGTATAAAGGACGTATTCGTTTTACAGTTCCAATGCTTTGGTCATTGGCATTTATTCCAAACTTCGTAGTCGGTGGGGTTACAGGGGTTATGCTTGGAATGGCAGCAGCTGATTATCAATACCATAACAGCTACTTCCTAATTGCTCACTTCCACTACGTATTAATCGCAGGTACAGTATTCGCTATGCTTGCTGGATTCACATTCTGGTATCCAAAAATGACTGGTCATATGTTAAATGAACGCCTAGGTAAATGGACATTCTGGATCTTTATGAGCGGATTTAACATCTGTTTCTTCCCAATGTACTTCTTAGGTTTAGACGGTATGACTCGTCGTATGTACACTTACTCTGAAAGTCTTGGATGGGGATGGCTAAACCAAATCGCATCTGTTGGTGCGGTAATGATGGGTATTGGCTTCCTACTTCTTTGCTACAACGTAATTTGGAGTGCACGTCATGGTGAACGTGACACAACTGGAGATCCATGGGATGGTCGTACACTTGAATGGGCAACTCAATCTCCTGTACAACATTACAACTTCGCGAAGCTTCCTGAAATTAAAGAAGCTGATGCTTTCTGGTACATGAAAAAACGCGGAGAAACAGTTACACCAGCAGCAGAAGATATCAAACCAATTCACATGCCAAGTAACTCTGGTGTGCCTATTATTGCGTCTTTATTCTTCGGTCTTGCAGGTTTCGCATTAGTATTTAGCTGGTTCTGGCTTGCAGCAATCGGTGGTATTGGTATTTTAGCTTGCTTAATCTATCGTTCATTCGATTATGACGATGGTTACTACGTAAGTGTTGATGAAATTAAAGAAACAGAACATATAGCATGAGAGGTGAAATGACATGGCGGCTTTAGATAAAAGCTTACCTTTGGAATATCAATCCGAACAAAGCAGATTGAATATCCTAGGATTCTGGATTTTTCTTGGGGCTGAAATTATGCTGTTCGCAACACTTTTCGCCTCTTATCTAGTCCTTGCTGGTCGTACGGCAGATGGCCCAACTCCAGCGCAACTGTTTGAACTTAAAACGCTTTTAATTCAAACATTACTACTTTTAACAAGTAGTTTCACATGTGGTATCGTAATTCACGAAATGCGTAAGCACAACCAAAAAGCAATGCTTGGATGGTTCATCCTTACATTACTTTTAGGTGCAGGTTTCCTATTCTTTGAAATCGAAGAGTTCATTATGTACATCGGTGAAGGCGCAACAATTCAAACAAGTGCTTTCCTATCTGCATTCTTCGTTCTTCTTGGAACCCACGGAGCCCACGTAACAGGCGGTATCATTTGGGCAACTTGTGTTATTATCCAAATTTTAAAACGAGGTTTAACACCAGTTACAGCTCGTAAAGTATTCATTATCAGCTTATACTGGCATTTCCTTGATCTAGTTTGGGTCTTTATTTACACACTAGTTTACTTGAACGGGATGGTGGCGTAAATGGCTCAAAACAACAATCAAGCAAACGGGCATGCGCATAGCGGATTCCCTTGGTCACACGTTTTCGGATTTATTTTATCGCTTGCATTAACGTTTCTAGCGTTATACGTGGCACTTTACACAACATTGCCACTTTCAACAGTCTTAACAACTATTATCATAATGGCTGTTGCGCAAGCATTATTACAATTAATTATGTTCATGCATTTAAAAGAAGGGGAAGGAAGAGTTCAAATTCTTACAATGATATACAGTTTCTTCGTTGCAACTGCAACAGTTGGTTTAACTGTATGGATCTTCTTCTCAATGTAATGTACATGAGAAAGACTGCTGAGATTCCTCAGCAGTCTTTTTTTATTCTCTCCCCTATTACATCCACATTACGGAATTAACAACAGAATCATGAAAAATATACTTATTATGACAAATGTTAAGAAAAGTCTTTCTTTATGAAATCGAATCCATATGCGTTGCTTTTCTACCTATTATATGGCTAAATAGGTACTATATTTATTTGAAGGGAGAGAACGCAATGGAACATCATACTTCTGTTCTATCACTTATGGTTGTCGTTGCAATCGCGTTTTTCGTTCCCCTTTTGTTACAACGCTTTAAATTAAAAGCACTTCCTGTTGTCGTTGCAGAAATTATTGCAGGAATCTTTGTAGGTAAAAGTGGGTTTAATATTATTGAGCCAGATATGTGGCTTCAAGTTTTATCAACATTAGGATTTATCTTCCTCATGTTCTTAAGCGGTTTAGAAATTGATTTTTCTATCTTTAAACAAAAAGGGAAAAAAAATACGACAAACGAACCAAATACATTTCAAGCAGCAAGCATTATCTTCCTATTTATTTTCATCTTATCTTATGCCCTATCATTACTATTCGTATGGCTAGGATTTGTAGATAATGCAATGTTCATGACTTTAATTATTTCAACTATTTCTTTAGGTGTTGTTGTACCAACATTAAAAGAGAACAACCTAGGAAAAACTGCAATCGGACAAATCATTTTATTAGTTGCTGTTATTGCAGACTTAGTTACAATGATTTTACTCGCTGTTTTCGTCGGATTAAATTCCGAAAGCGGCCAAAGTATGTGGCTCTTACTTCTTCTATTCGGTGCCGGTATTATCATTTACTTTATTGCAAAACGCTTTAAAAACATTCCATACTTAGATAGCCTAAAGGCTGGTAGTGTACAAATTGATACACGAGCTGTTTTTGCACTCATTTTAATATTAGTAGGGTTATCCGAATCTGTTGGAGCAGAAAATATTTTAGGTGCCTTCTTAGCAGGTGTACTTGTATCGTTATTATCACCAAATGAAGATATGGTTGAAAAACTTGATTCCATCGGCTATGGTTTCTTCATCCCTATTTTCTTCGTAATGGTTGGTGTAAATCTAGAGGTATGGTCTATTTTCAAAGAACCTTCTAGCATGCTAATGATCCCAATCTTAATTGTAGGACTCTTTATTTCAAAACTCTTACCATCACTCGTCTTAAGAAAATGGTATCCACATAATATCGTACTTGGAAGTGCAATTTTATTAACATCGACACTTTCTTTAGTTATTGCGGCTGCACAAATTGGTGAAAAACTGGGGATTATCAGTCCAAGTTTATCTGCCTCTCTTATTTTAAGCGCAGTTATTACTTGTATTTTTGCACCTATATTGTTTAAAAAAATGTTCCCAAAAGTAGAAACACCAAAACCAAAAGTAGCTATTATTGGCGCGAGCAGAATTACCCTTCCGTTATCACTAGATTTAAAACGAGAAGATTATGATGTAACACTTTATATGATGCGTCAAAATAAAATAAATGATGAGGAAGCGAAATCACATGACTTCCCTATCGTAAAATTAGATGACATCACAATTGCATCATTAACTGAACAAACAGCATTTAACGCAGACCGCGTTGTTGTTGCAACAAGCGATGATGAACAAAACTTATTATTGGCAGAACATGCAAAAGAGCTAGGTGTTGAACATGTTATTGCAAGTGTAGAAGATCCACTTCTACAAGAAAAAGCAACGCAAGAACATATCGCTGTATTCTCAACAATTAACTCTACACGTATTTTATTACGTGCACTTATTGATAAACCGAGTCTCGTTCGCTTAATTACAACAGCAAACGAAACAGTACGCGAAGTTGAACTGCGCAGCAATAAATATAACGGCATTGCACTTCGCCGCCTCCCGTTTTTAGGTGATGTACTTGTCATTCAAATCTACCGCGGTAATAAAGCATTAATACCACATGGTGATACAAGACTACAACACGGTGATACATTACTTGTAACAGGTTCGAAAGAACATATCGATACACTAAAAAACATATTAGAGTAAAAAAAATGCCCCCCACATAATTGAGGGGCATTTTTTAATTTTCATATGGTAAAATGTTACTATCACATATTATGAGGATGGATTACATTATGTCTATTGTAACTTTAGCTCTCTTATTATTAGCAGAAGTACTCGTCGCCATTATTCTCATCGGTGTTAGCATTGAAATTTGCAGCTATGGTTGGAAAAAATCAAATGGAGTTAAATACTCATGCCTTTTTCTTTCACTCCTTCTCGGAACCGCTAGTATACTCGGCCTTCTCGCTGCACCTGCATACTTCTTTATACAACTTATAGAAAAGGGTTTATAAGAAAGGATGATAATATGATTACTGTGCAGTATATTGATGCATCCGAGACACACTTATTACGCCAAGCGGTGTTGCGTCCCAATCAGTCCCTAGCAGACTGTAAATACTCTTCTGACTACGAAAAAGACACATTCCACTTAGGTGCCTTTATAAACGATGAGTTAATTAGCATCGCTTCCTTCTCAAAAGAAACATATCCTGATTTACAAAATGGTATCCATTATAGACTACGAGGAATGGCAACATTACCTAACTTTCGGAACAAAAGAGCTGGAAGCTCCTTAATTCAGAAGGCAGAACAAATTTTAAAAGAACGGAAAGCAAACATCCTATGGTGTAATGGCCGTATTACTGTAACTGACTATTACAAGCGATTAGACTTTCAGGAGCATGGTGAAATCTTTGAAATTGAACCGATTGGCCTTCATAAAGTTTTGTATAAAAAGATATAAGAAAAGCTTTCCTCAATACAGGAAAGCTTTTCTTATATTTCAATCTTCACTTTTTATCTTTTTCATATATATGTAGATAAATAAACTAGGAACTAAAAAACAAGCAACCATAATAAGTACTGTTATACTTATTTCTTTTATCGAGATATCTGGTGTTACAATGATACAAACAGCTAATATCCCAATAATAATACCTACTGGAATTAATAATAATTTCATGAAATAGCTACGTGATACTCCGCCTGTGTGCTCATACACTTCCACTGAATTTTTCAGATTTAAAAAGTTAATAATTATTATCCCGCCCATAAATACCATTAATAAATCTGAAACACTTTCATATCCTGCCCCTTGCAAGACATAGCGGTAAAAGACGATAGCTAGTATGACGATATTTTGTAAGATGAAAGCTAATCTAATATGTTTTAACCCTTCAATCATTAAACGTTCATCTTTCACGATTTTCATCCTATCACTCCTTTTCCTCCCAAAACAAATCATTCAACGTTTTATCTACTGCATAACAAATTTTCAAACATAAATCTAAAGATGGATTGTATTTCCCCTTCTCAATTAAACTAATCGTTTGTCGTGTAACGCCTACTTTTTCTGCTAATTGTTGCTGTGTTAAATCTAACTGAACACGCGCGACTTTTATTTTACTTACAGCCATTCATGTTCCTCCTCTACCTTTATTGTAATATATATATTCCATTAAGTAATTTATATTTTACAAAACCAATTAAATTTTCACCTTATTCCAATTGGTGCGGGCTAATACACAGTGGGGATCCCCCCTACTGCCTATAGTTTCACTTTATTATACACAAAAAGGGAGCCTCCCATAAGAAGGCCCTCTCATATATCTATATTATAAGAATAAATGACATCCAAATAAGAATGCAAATAAGTATAGTAATGGATGTACTTCCATCCCTTTACCCTTCACAATTTTCAAGACTGGATATACTAAAAATCCAATTGCGATTCCATTTGCAATACTAGATGTTAACGGAATACCTATAAAAATCAAAAATGCTGGTAACGCATCTTCAAATTCATTCCAATTAATATCTCGAATACTCTGTGCCATTAAACTACCTACTATAATTAATGAAGGAGCTGTAATAGCGGCTACACTTGATAAAGAAGCAATAACAGGACTGAAAAATGCCGTTATAATTGTTAGACCAACAACTACAATCCCTGTTAATCCAGTTTTACCACCTGCAGCAATACCTGCTGACGATTCAATCGTCGCTGCTGTTGGGCTTGTTCCAAAGATAGAACCAGTAGTCCCACCAATTGCATCTGCAATAAACGCTTTACCAAAACGCTTCTCTGTATTGTCTGTAATTAAACCTGCTTGTTTAATTAAACCAAGTAATGCACCTGTTGTATCAAATAACAGTACAAGTAAAAATGAAAATACAACACCATATAATCCATATTCAATGACATCTGAAAAGGCGTTGATTGGATTTGAAACGATAATCCCCTCTGGTAAATGAGGCATCGCCACAATTTTATCAGCAAACTTCAATTGCCCTGTAAAGAAGGCGATAATTCCTGTCACAATCATACTAATAAATAATGCACCACTCACACGTAATGCCATTAATACCGCCGCTAATATTAAACCAATTAAAGTTAAAATAACAGCTGGAGAATGAAAATCACCAATCGTAACTAAATTAGACGGATGATCCACGATAATTCCAGAAAGACGCAATCCAATAAAAGCAATAAATAGTCCAATTCCACCTGCAATTGCATGCTTTAAACTATCAGGAATTGCTAAAATTAACTTTTGCCTAAACGAAGTAAAAGATAATAAAAGAAAAATAATTCCCGTTACAAATACAGCTGAAAAGGCAACTACATATGTAATCCCTTCTGCCTTCTGTACAACAGAATAAGCAAAATATGCATTCATTCCCATAGCTGGAGCAATAACAATCGGGTAATTCGCAAAAATCGCCATACCTACTGTTCCAACAACGGTTGCAATAATTGTTGCTGTAAACGCTTGGTCAAATGGTACACCTGCATCAGATAATATCTTTGGATTGATGACAAGAATATACGCAAATGTAAAAAAAGTTGTGATGCCAGCTAAAAACTCTTGCTTCACAGAAGTGTTATATTTTTGTAATTGAAACATGCTTATGTACCCTTCCTACACCTGAATTATTATCACACATTCTTTTTCTTACTAGTATGTGAGAAAATATAATACTTAATCTTAACAATCAATAAAAAGAAGAGTCAATATATTCCCTAATAGTTCGAATTTTAAGTTTAAGTCTGACAAGTACAGATGTAGTACAGTTCATTATGATTATTTTTGTAGCATAACAGATAGAAATGTTTTATAATTTGAAATAGTTAAATATTTAGTAAACGCATTCAAATATCGTTCACTCTACAAGGGGGAGTCTTCTTATGCAGCACACAAACAAATCTGGAACTTTAAATCGTGGTTTAAAAGAACGACATATTACTTTAATGTCACTGGGCTCAGCTATTGGCGTTGGGCTATTTTTAGGATCCGCTTCCGCCATTAAACTAGCAGGTCCTTCTATTTTACTAGGCTATATGATTGCCGGTCTCGTGATTTTTTTCATTATGCGAGCGCTTGGGGAAATGGCAATTGAACAACCTGTTGCTGGTTCTTTTAGTAAATATGCATATGATTATATTGGACCACTCGCTGGCTATATTACTGGTTGGAATTACTGGTTCTTATGGGTTGTTACTTGTATGGCTGAAATTACAGCAGCTGGTATTTACATGCAGTACTGGTTCCCAGATATCCCGCGCTGGACTTGGGCGTTACTTGCTCTATTGTTAATGAGCGCTTTTAATTTCTTATCGGTAAAAGTATTTGGAGAACTTGAGTTTTGGTTTGCTCTCATTAAAATTGTCACAATTATCTGTATGATAGTAGTCGGAGCTGGTATTATTTTATTCGGATTCGGAAACGGTGGTATCGCTACTGGTATTTCAAACCTTTGGTCACATGGTGGCTGGTTCCCAAATGGATTTTCTGGATTACTACTCTCCATGCAGATGGTACTATTCGCTTATTTAGGCGTTGAATTAATCGGTGTTACAGCTGGCGAGGCTCAAAATCCGAAGAAAACACTCGCAAAGGCAATTGATAACGTATTTTGGAGAATTCTACTCTTTTACGTTGGGGCATTATTCGTTATGATGGCAATTTATCCATGGAACGAACTTGGTGAGAAAGGCAGTCCATTCGTATTAACATTCCAGCAAATTGGTATCGCAAAAGCAGCAGGTATTATTAACTTTGTCGTATTAACAGCAGCTCTTTCTTCTTGTAACGGTGGTTTATTTAGTACAGGCCGTATGCTATATACATTAGCTCAGCAGAAAAAAGCTCCTGAAAGATTTGGTCGTTTAAATAAAAATGGCATTCCAAGCCAAGGAATTGTAGCAACTGCTATCGTTTTACTCATTGGTGTTATATTAAACTATCTCGTACCTGCAAAGGTATTTACATGGCTTACTAGCATTTCAACTTTCGGCGCCATTTGGACTTGGGGAATTATATTAGTCGCTCAAATTAAATTCCGTAAAAGCTTGCCTACTCAAAATAAACAAAAGTTATCGTATAAAATGCCTTTATACCCATTAAGCTCATATTTCTCACTCGTTTTCCTTGTATTAGTATTAGGTATAATGGCTTATTCAGAAGATACACGAATTGCATTGATTGTCGGCCCAATTTGGCTTATCGGCTTAGCAATCGTATATTACATGAAAGGGTTTCATAAGATTGATGAAACACCTAACTCAAAAATTAGTTAAGCAAAACATCCCTTCCCTATTACTTGGAAGGGATGTTTTTATATCTATATAAATATTTCTCAACATAATTCACGGTATTTTTACAATCTTTTAATATTTTTTATGTTTTCCGTCTTTATTTTTACAGAAAAATAAATTACATTATTAAAGCACATATATTTATTATTAGGGGGATTCTTCTATGAAGAATAAAAAATGGATTACATTTTCTTTAGCAACAGCAATTACACTAAGTATAGGGACCTCGTTCATACCGTCTACTTATGCCGAAAGCTCTGTAGACCCAGCTCCTGAAATTGCTGCAAAAGTTGTAAATCAAAACAATGGGAAGAAAGTATTATTTGATAATACACACGGTCAAACTGCTGGGACAGCTGACTGGGTTATTGACGGCGGCTTTTCTGACTTCGGAAACGGCATTGCAAAAAACGGATATCACGTAAAAGAACTTCGCAAATCAACACCTATTACGTACGAAGACTTAAATGGCTACAATGTATTTATCGTTCCAGAAGCTAATATTCCTTACAAAAAATCTGAGCAGGACGCTATGTTACAATATGTAAAAAATGGTGGTAGTATCTTCTTTATTGCTGATCATTACAATGCAGATCGTAATAAAAATCGCTGGGACTCTTCTGAAGTATTTAATGGATATAGACGCGGCGCTTGGGATAATCCAGCAAAAGGAATGTCTAATGAAGAAGCAAATTCACAAGCTATGCAAGGAGTAGAAAGCTCTGATTGGCTCTCTGACAACTTCGGTATTCGCTTCCGCTACAATGCACTTGGTGATGTTTCAGCGAAAACAATTGTATCGCCTGAACAATCTTTCGGAATTACAAAAGGTGTTTCGTCTGTAGCAATGCATGCTGGTTCTACTCTGGCAATTACAAATCCAAAACTAGCAAAAGGACTTGTTTACCTTCCAGAAAATCCATCAAAATGGAATAACGCTGTTGATAGTGGCGTTTATAATGGCGGTGGTATTGCAGAAGGCCCATATGCTGCAATTGCAAAAGTAGGACTTGGAAAAGCTGCCTTTATTGGTGACTCTTCTCCTGTTGAAGATGCTACGCCAAAGTACGTTCGTGAAGATTCTGGCCAAACAAAGAAAACTTACGATGGTTATAAAGAAGAAAACGATGCGATTTTATTAGAAAACATCGTAAATTGGTTATCAAATAAAGAGACATTTACAAGTTTAGATCAAGTAAATGGTTTACAACTTGATTCACCTACAGCTCTACAAACATTTGAAAAGCCAAGCTTATCAACAGAACCACAACCTGAACCTTGGAGTGCACCAAATGCAGGTTATCAATGGTTTAATACAAATACTTTTAAACCAGGTTCATACGGTTATAACGGTGCGGTAACAACAAGCGACTACGTCGTTACACACCCTAGCATTCTACCAAACAATGAAATTTTCCAAATGAAGATTCAAGTAAACAACTTACTACCTAATACAACATATAACAACTATTCTTTAGGTATCTTCACTACTGGAGGAACACAAGTGGCTAAAGTACAAAATGCAAACGGCACTTGGCCATCTGCTTTTGGATATAGTAGTGCATTCTCTTTCACAACAAACAGCTTAGGCTCTGCTGAGAAAGTTGTAAATGTACAGATTGATTCAAATACAACTGGACAAGCAACGCTTCGTCTACGCCAAAATACAACAACGAAATATAATGAAACTGTAACAATTAATAAGAAATAATAAAAAAGGCAATCCATACATGGATTGCCTTCTTCTCACTTCTCTTCCTTCGAGAAAAACATTCTTGAAATAACGATACCTATACTACCGACGATTAGGAATAACACTGCCCTAATCATCATCGATACCTCTGGTAAGTCAAGTAAGAATAACTTCCCTACAGTTACGACTAAAACGACTAAACCAGCATATAATATTTCATTCATATTTCTATTTCTTCCAAACCAAACCGCAAATAATGCATATACCATCCATAATAACGATACTGATACACTAATTACGCTTCCATCTGTAGATAAAACTTCACCGATTCTCGTAATTGTAATAAATACAATTATCATAAACCAATAGAGCACTATAGAATACATATATTTGCCGAAGCTCGCTAACACTTCTTTCGCTTGTCTCATGCAATAATAGAATGTTCCTATTAAAATAAGATGAGCAACAAAGCCTGCCGAAATAAATTGATCAAACGGGCTAAAAATAGTCTGTATCATTCCAATTGCGTAAACCGTCGCACTAACATACAATTTTATCTGTTGTTTTCCTTTAATAGAAGTAACCATACCGAGGAAACCTTGTAACAATAGTACGATCGCTGCATTCACTAAACTATACTCATATAAAATTGCTAAACTAAATGCTCCCATTGCAAAACCAAATAAGAGATTTGTAAATGTAGAATGTCTATTTTTCCTATATTCAAATACGAACATAGCGGCATGCACGAGTGCACTAATAATTAATCCCCATGTTGTAAAATCAGGTATTTTTGAAATAGCTAGTATAAAGAACACTGCATTCGCACTAAATATCGCCAAACGTGGTTCTAGTATAAAACTTCTCTCCGTAAACATATGCCAAAATAATAGTAAATGAATCAAACCATATACAATCGTTAACTGTATTTGCAAGTTCTCTACTAACATTGACATAACAGCAAAGAAAACGAAAAGGACAATGGCAGCAACAGCGTAAGAAATCATATATAAGTATTTATAACGATTTTTCAACGCATACCATAATAAACTAAGTGTTAATACTGTCTCATATCCAAAGAAAATATAAGGATTAGGAGTCGTACTATTTAACAAGAATGGTACGAAGAACGCTCCGACCGCTACGAAAATAGTGAGATATTCCGATTGATATCTTTTCGCTAAATAAATACCTAAAATAACCCATGCAATATTACAGAGAAACGCGACACTTGCCGGAATAAATCCATATAAATAATGTGCTGCAAACGTTGTTAGAACAATCCCGGTAATACTTCCTCCAGCTAATACTAATCCTAACGCTTGCCGCTCTCTTTTAATTTGAATATCTCCTATATAATACAACCCGATAGATAATGCGATACCAAACACAATTCGTATCGCTGGTGTTAATAAACCAGCATCTACCCCTGCTTTAAATAACCAGATCACTCCAAGCAACATAATACCGACAAATACACGTGGTAACCACGTTTGACAAAACTTAATAATATTAAATGGCTCTGATTTAAAAGCAGATATATCTACTTGTTTTACCTCACGTTCTTGCAAAGACTCTTTTTTCTTAACTATTTCTTCTTTTGGCTTTTCCTCCATTACCGTTTCAATATATTCTTTCTTATCCTTACTAACATGTTGCTGAGCGTTTTCTACTTCTATTTCCCTTTGCTTCACCTTTAATTCAGCAAGTGCTTCTTGAATCGTTTCAATTGCCGTTTCGAGTGCTTCTATTTTCTTATCCAAATCCTTCTTCATATGCTACCCCCTCATTCGTAACTTTCATTAAACCTATATATTACCAATTATCTTTATCATACTCTTAGTCTATTCATTTTCAATAGTATTTTTCCAAAAAAAGAAAGGTGTCTTCCCAAAATAGGAAAACACCTTTTTACTCATTTATTCTTATTTAAAGCAATGCTAACGATGAAACCAAGACACATGCCTACAATAGCTGGAACAATCCATCCAACACCTTCTGTATAAAACGGAATGTATTTTAATACCGACGTCCACTGATTCATCATTACATTTTTATTGAAAATATCGATTGCACTAAATATTGCTATAATCCAAACAGTTACTGCATATACGTATGCATACTTCCCAATATAATTATGGAATAACCCTAGAATAATAAGCGTTAATGCAATTGGATAAATAAATCCAAGAGTTGGTACTGATACTTTTAAAATTTGCGTTAATCCTAAATTAGCTAAGATCATACTAACAACGCTTACTATAAATGCCCACACTTTATAAGATACTTTCGGAAATGCACTCGCAAAAAATTGACTACAAGACGTAACAAGTCCAATTGAAACACATAAACATGCGATAGTAAAAATAAGACCTAATAAAACGACTCCGCCCTGCCCAAATAATGTAGTCATAACTTGCGCTAACACGTTCGCCCCATTATCAAATGTACCTAACGAACCGCTAATTGAACCAACATATCCAAGGATGACATAAATAATAGATAATAATAGTCCTGCACCAATTCCAGCAATACTCATATATTTCGCTAAACCTTTATCATCTTCAACACCTTTTGCACGAAGAGCATTTGCAATAACAATCCCAAAAATTAAAGCGGCTAGCGCATCCATCGTTAAATATCCATCTAAAAAGCCTTGGAACATAGGAGCTTGTCCATAGTTTCCAGCAGCCTCTTTCACACTGCCAACTGATGTAAATATACTCTTTATAAAAATAAGGGCAATCATACCTAATAATAACGGTGTTAAAACTTTTCCGAACAACCCCATTAATTTAGACGGTGATAAACTTAACCAGTACACAATACTAAAGAAAATAACCGTGTAACATAATAAAACTACACTTCCCGACTCTGTGAAGAACTGACCTGGTCCCATTTCAAAAGCTAAACTTCCTGCACGTGGTATACCAAGACCTGGTCCAATAAATAAATACACGATACATGGGAAAATAATGGCGAATGAAGAATGAACCCTACCCGCTAACGTTTGAAAGCTTCCCGCTTTCGCAATAGCGATAACACCCAATATAGGAAGACCTGTTGCTGATATAATAAATCCTATTAATGAAATCCACACATGTTCTCCTGCTTCATACCCAAGGAAAGGTGGGAATATAAGATTCCCCGCTCCAAAGAACATCGAGAATAACATAAGGCTAATCAGTAAAATTTCTTTTTTCTGTAACAATTTCATTTGTTTCTCCTTCTTTAATTTCATCTTTTATGAAATCAATTTCACATATAAAAAAGTGCAATAATCCGCTTCCTAACAAAGAAAACATAGTCCATAGTCTAACATAAAAGAAACACCCATTCTATAGCTATCCCTCTTTTCCAATTTCTTCTGAAAAATCAACCTTTATTGACTTATAATAGTTAATAAGGTAAAATATTAAATGTACAAAATTATTAACTTTGTTTTTGTTTGTGTCAGGAGGAAAATAACATGGAATCAACGATACAACTAGAAAGAGAACAACAAAGAAAAAAGAAACATCCTCCAGGTTTATACTTACTCTTCTTTACAGAAATGTGGGAAAGATTTAGTTACTATGGATTACGAGGATTATTAACATTATATTTAACGACAGCTTTAGTAAGCGGTGGTCTTGGGTTTAGTCCCGCATGGGCACTCTCTATTTACGGATTTTATACTGGAGCCTGTTATTTCACACCAATGATTGGTGGATACTTAACAGACCGTTTTCTAGGTAGAAGAAAAGCGATCACAATTGGTGGTATAACAATGGCAATCGGTAACCTTACACTATTTGCCTTGCAAAACCAATTAGGCCTATACCTCGGATTAGCGCTTATTATTATCGGTAACGGATTCTTCAAACCGAACATCTCTACACTGGTTGGAGAATTATACGAAGAGAACGATCCAAAACGTGATAGTGCATTTACCATTTTCTATATGGGTATTAACGTCGGGTCATTTTTAGCTCCACTCGTTTGCGGATTTTTATCAGAAAATTTATTCAAAACAACAGTTGATGGCGTTGTACATTACGGATTCCGTTACGGTTTCTTAGCCGCTTCAATCGGAATGATTATTGGACAAATTTTATTTACAACATTATCAAATCGCTTCCTTGGTGATATCGGTAAAAAACCAACTCGCGATTTACAAACAACAGATGGACAACCATCAGTAGGAGATACACCGTTAACAAAAAAAGAAAAACAGCGTACCGCAGTTATCGTCATTTTAACATGCTTCGTTGTCTTCTTCTGGGCTGGCTTTGAACAAGCTGGTAGCTCGTTAACATTATATACAAACAAATTTGTAGACCGCTCTGTGTTCGGATGGGAAGTTCCAACATCTTGGTTCCAATCGGTCAATCCATTATTTATTATTTTACTTGCTCCAGTCATTTCTGCATTATGGGCAAAACTTGCAACTCGCAAGCGCGGTGATTTAAAAATCCCAACTAAAATGGGACTTGGTATGATCTTGCTTGGTATCGGTTATATCATTCTCGTTATCGCTACATTAAAAACAGGTAGTGATGAACATAACATTACAGAAAAAGCAAACTTACTATTTATCGTCTTTACGTATCTTTTCCATACGTTAGGTGAGCTATTCTTATCACCTGTCGGACTATCGATGGTCAGTGCGCTTGCTCCGGTAAAATTAGCATCTTTACTAATGGGTGTATGGCTAGCAAGTTCAGGTATCGCCAACATTTTAGGCGGACAACTTGCAAGCTTCACAACCTCACTTGGATACGCTGAAGTATTCACTGTTATTGGCGCTGTGGCAATTGTATTAGGTTGTGTTTTATTATTAATTTCTAAGAAATTAGTGAAATGGATGGATTAAAAAAGATGAGGAATTTCTCCTCATCTTTTTTATGCCGTTTTACCTTTTTCTATTGCTTGTTCGTACAGCTCTTTATGTTCTTTATATTCACTTGGTACGAAACTCTTATAGAAGAATGAGAACCAGCTGTCTCCCTTTTTATACCCTTCTTCTCGAATTTCCGCTGCTTTTTTATTCGATTTAAATCCTTCAGTAAACCATTTCTTTAACAATTCATTTCTTTCATACTTAGCAGGAACTTTTAAATCATAGTTTTCAAATGCATACTTATAGCCAGCCTTTTCTACTGCCTTTTTTGTAGACTTATAGCCTTTTTCATACGCTGTTTCATATGCCTTCACGTATACTTCTTTCTCTCTATTTCCAGGATTCTTTTCAGCTAGTTCTTTCCCTGTCTTTTCCCCTAACTCAGCTTGCTCTTTTTCAATTTTTTCTGTTCTTTCTTTATTCCCTACTTTGAATCCGTCTGCAAAGTTTACCTTAAACTCTGGAGCAACTTGACTATCGTCCATCGTCTCTTGTGCTAAACCTTGTTCTTTTCCTTTTTCAAAATGCGTTTTCTTCTGCTCTTCTAAAGACCATGCGGCTGCATAATTCGCTTTAAACGCTTGTTTATATGCATCAGATTTTCCAGCTACGTGCACTTCTGCATCATTTTTTCCTGCTTTAAAATCAGTTTCTCCATTCTTTTGACCTTCAAGTTGACCTTTTTCCATATCAGCTTGGTGCTGCGCTTCCTCTTGCTTACGTGCCTCTTCAGCTTTTCTTTGTTCTTCGGCTACACGTTGTCTCTCTTCTTCAGCTTTACGCTGTGCTTCTGCATTACGTTGTTTTTCAGCCTCAGCGTTGCGCTGTGCTTCTGCAGCACGTTTTTTTTCAGCCTCAGTATTGCGCTGTGCTTCTCCTTGTCTCTCAGCTTCTACAGCACTATTATTATTCTGGCTAGGAGCTGGGCTCGTTGCACCACTACTAGAAGCTGGTTTATTGTGATAATGATATTCCCCGTACTGTAATCCCCATTTCTCACAATTTGTACGACACGTATGTCCGCCATTAGCATCTGTACGCCCTGGATGCGCATAAGCTGAAATTGGAGCTACCAATAACGCTATACTCGTTGTTAAAAGAAGCTTCTTCACCTGTTGTCTCACTCTTGTTCCTCCCAAAATATAGAATTATAACTTTATTATACATAAATAGAAGAATATTTAAATACAAACCAAAATATTCTATTATTTCTCAACATTAGTAAAAAAGAAGGTGAACTCTTTAAAGAGTTCACCTTCTTTTTTACTTCTTCGCCTTCGTTCCTACTAAATCACCAGCAACAACATAACGCTTAGAATTATCCTTTACAGATACACATGTAATAAGCGTTATCTCATCTTTCCCATGATCCTCTACAACTTCCCACTTATCAGGAGTTACTTCAGATACACCAGTAACCGCATACTCATATTCATTTTCATTGTCATACAAATAAATTTTATCGCCTTTTTTCAAAGAAGCTATATCACTAAATAAAACACCTTTTTTAGACATATTATGTCCTGCTAATGCGTAATTTCCTTTTCCCATAACTTGATTTTCTTTTACTGTCGCTGCACCTGATAATAAGTTTTTTTCAGTAGAAGCTTTTAAAACAGGCAGTTCTACTGAAACACTTGGAATCGAAATACGACCAATTACTTGTTTCTTATCTAATGATGCATTCGCTACTTCCGCCAAGTCTGGTTGATTAATTTTGGAAGCATCTACAAATTCCGTCTCATGCTTTTCATAATCCATCTTTTGAACAGCCTGCACATTTTCAGTCTGTTTCTTTTCAGCCTGATATCCATCATAAAATGGCTTTCCAATTAATACGCCACCTACAACAAATAGCAGAATTGCTACTATACTATAAATTCTTTGCTTATTCATACACAGTTCCTTTCCCTTACAAAATCTTACTCTATATAAAATGATAAAATAATATCGCTATATGTACAAGTATTAGCTGAAAAGAAACCTTCTTGCCGGTGCAAGAAGGTTTCTTTTTAAGCTAATTTATTTCTGTATAGTGATACGTGAAAGATCGTCATCTGAATAAAGAAGATACTAAATGCAATATATATCGGATATGCAGGAACATATAGAATAACAATTGGAGAAAGAGTTAAAAAACCAACTGCACAAGGCAACACATACCATAATGACATAAATGTAGTACGACAAGCCTTTTCTGTAATTGCCTTTTCACGCTCATCTTCTTGAGGAAATAATAGTGGAAACATCCAATACGAGAGCTCTTTATATTTTTTCTTTTGAATTTTATAAATAACAGTCGATACAATACCAAATGTTAAAAGTAACCCGAACGGTATTAAACTTATTGAAACTTCGAATGGTACTCTCTTCGTTTGAATAAAATTAGCGACTTCAATAGTAAAATAATATAACTCAATAAAAGCCCAACCTGCTAATACCATTAAAAGTACATTTAGCATATAGGAAAATACGAGTCTATTCATCCTCTTCCCCCTCCTTATTTAAAACAAACACGTCTTCCATCTTTAACTGGAACACATCACAAATCGTAAGTGCTAATAACAATGAAGGAACGTAATCCCCTTTTTCAATTGCAGCAATTGTTTGTCTCGTTACTCCAACCTTTTCTGCTAATACACTTTGCGTAAAATTAAAACGAGCTCTTAATTCTTTTACTCTGTTTAAAATGGTCAAATTTACCACCTCTCACCATTATTGTATGCTACCCTTAACAAAATGTAAACTCAACTTAACATTAATATTATAAAAAAATCCAACTCTACGTATTGTAAAGTTGGATTACTTGTTAGTTTAAAATTGTAACTTTAACTGTTCTTCTGCCCCAGCTACTTGATGAACCTTTATCTGGCATTAAAACATCAATTCTATGCCCTTTAATAGCCCCACCAGTATCGGCTGCAATTGCTACTCCATAACCTTCAACATTTACAGTCTTACCTAATGGAATAACATTTGGATCTACAGCAATTAATTTCATTCCTGGGTTTGCAGTTAGATTATAACCTTTACCACCTGGTCCCCATGCAGAAAATACTTGTTGACCTGGCGCATAACCATTTTCCCCTGGATCAGCTGTATAAGCTGTAGCTTCTACATAAATTTCTTTCCCACCAGCAGTTGGCTTATAAGGTGGTTCAGGTTGTGCAGGTTCTACCTTCGAATTATTATTAACAACTGGTTCAGCTGGTTTACTAGCTTTTTCTTGCTTTTGCTTTTCAGCAATTTCCGCTTGTGCTTTCGCTAAAGCTTCTTGCTCAGCCTTTGCAGCCGCTTCTGCTTTTGCACGCTCTTCCGCTGCGATTCTTGCTGCTTCTTGCTCACGAGCAATCGTTTCTTGTACTGCCTTCATATTTGACTCAATTTTAGCTTTCTCTTCCGCAGCTAAATTAAGTTGACTTGCAACCTGATTATATTTAGCTTGAACTACTTGTAAGTTATCTTGACGTTTTTTCAAGTTATCTTGCAGTTCAGCTTGTGCTTTTGCTAATTTTTGTTTGTCTACTACTAAAGATGCTTCTTTTTCGTCAATTGTTTTCTTATCTTCTTCAATTTGACGAAGATCTTGTTCTTGTAGACGTAAAATTTCTTTATCAGCTTCTAGAATAGTAGAAACTGCATTCATACGTTGTAAGAAGTCTGCAAAGTTTTTTGACTCTACCACAACTTCTACTACTAAACTTGTATTTGAACTGTTTTGAACAGAAACCATACGTTTTCTCATAATATCTTTACGAGCAAGGACTTTATCCTCTAAAACGACAATTTCTTGCTTTTTTTGCTCAATCTGCTTATGTGTTTCATCGATTTTACGTTGAATAGCAGCTTGATCCTCTTTATTTTTTGCAATTGTATTATTTAAATTATGTAGTTCGTTTTCGATACCTTTAATTTCTTTACTAACAGCTTGCTTCTCTTGCTCTTTCTTTTGCATTTCTGCATCGTTTTGTTGCAATTGCTGTTGCATGTTGTTAAGTTTCTCGTCGTTTGACTCTGCTTTTACAGCGACTGTACTAGAAAGAACGATAATTCCTGCTAATACTAGACTACTGATTCGCTTAAAATAGTTCATAATCCGACTCCCTTCTTATACAGTTATACATGATTTATTTTACAGTTTGTTTACAAAACGATTAAATACAGTTTATTTTTCGTGACGAAAAAACGAGAATTATGAATAAAATGTAATAGATTCTTAAATATTTAACAATTCCTATATTTAAAAAATACAAAAGATGCTAAAATCCAAATATAGAGAAAATATAACTTTTGAAGGCGGTTGAAATAAATATATGTTTACTCAAAAGAAATCACTCCAACATACAATTGCTCAATTAGAAGAGCGTATACAAGAATTAGAAGCAGAATTGAAACAAAAAGATATTGAAAAACAAGAGACTATTTCTACTATCCACGATCGTGTACAAAGCGTTGTACAAGAGCATCAACTTGTAAATAACCAACACAATACACTCCAAAATTTAGTTCAACAATTAAGTTCATGTTTCGAAAATGTTTCAACACGTACGACACATTCCAATGAGTTAAATAATGAAATGTTGCAAAAGGAACAAAGCTTAATTCAGTCTATTTCAGAAATTATTGACTGCTCTAATGAAGGAAAAGAATCCGTTCACCGCTTACTTATTGTAATTAATAAATTAGGTGAACAATCTCAACGCACGTCTAATAGTATGAATCATCTAAGCGAACGCTCAAAAGAAATCGAGCAAATTGTAGAAGTCATTCAAAACATTGCAGCACAAACAAATTTACTTGCTTTAAATGCGAGTATTGAAGCCGCACGTGCTGGAGAGCACGGTAAAGGATTCGCTGTCGTTGCCAATGAAGTAAGAAAACTAGCGGAAAGTACAGCAGAAAGCACAAAAAACATCGGCAACTTAACGAAAAAAATTCAAGAAGAAATTGAAAAAGCATACGATAATACAAAAGATAATTTACATTTAGTCGATGAAGGTGTAGAAATGAGCGCCGATACAAACGCTAGAATTGAAAATATTTTAGTTATGATTCAAACGTTACAAAATGGCGCTACAAATGTTATTAAGGCTATTGAAAACCAAAAGTCTTGTAATGATGACATATTACGAGAATTCGCTAACACACAACAAATGTTCCAAAAATTAAATACTACTATTATGAATCATATTCATGATGCTGAAAAAGTCGATGTTCAATTGTCTAAAAGTCTTCAAGAAACAGTAACTTCTTAATTAAAAATAAAAATCCCTTATACTGCTATAAGGGATTTTTATTTTATTTCGAATATTTATTTCTTTTCAATATTCATCCATATCTTTGTTATAATGGAAAAGTTGTTTCTTTCAACTAATAAACAAGGAGGTTATTATGGAACAATTTTACTACGTTTTAAAATATTTAATTCTCGGTCTGTTCCAAGGACTAACAGAACCAATTCCGATTTCTTCAAGTGGTCACCTCGTTTTAGCACAACATTTGCTAGGACTAAAAATAGAAGGATTTAGCTTCGAACTACTTGTTAATTCAGCTTCATTATTAGCTGTATTACTTATTTATAGAAATGATTTAATTCGTCTAACGAAGAATGGTCTCTCTTATATATTTACAAGAGCAGAAGACGCAAAATCAGATTTCTTCTTTATTATTTATCTTGTTATTGCAACCATTCCAGCAGGTGTTATTGGTGTTTTATTTAAAGATTACATCGATCAGTACTTAAAAGGTGTGAAGATGGTTGGGATTTCTCTTCTTATTACTGCTGTCGGCCTTTGGATTATTAGAAATTTACGCGGTCGTAAAAATGATGGCGACCTTTCTATGAAAGATGCAATCATCGTCGGATTAGCACAAGCTTGCGCACTGATTCCCGGAATAAGCCGATCTGGTGCCACAATCGTAGCAGCAATGTTACTTGGGATGAAGCAAGAAACAGCTCTTCGCTTCTCATTCTTACTATACATTCCTGTTAGCTTAGGTGGCTTATTGTTAAGCATTACAGACATTGCAAATGATCCAAATCTAGACACATTATTCGTACCATATGTCGTTGCATTCATCGCAACATTTATCATGACGTATATTTCACTAAAATGGTTTATGAACATTATGGCAAAAGGAAATTTAAAATATTTCTCTTTCTATTGTATTATCGTAGGTGTACTTACTCTTATTTTCTTATAAAATGAAACTTACAAATTGAAAGCGAGTCATTCTATTACACTAGATGACTCGCTTTTTTATACCTTTATTAAGTTAAAATCTATCATTTACTTTGAATTTTCTGAATAGTATGATATCATTTAAGTTCACTATTATAGTAATTCTATCTTTCCTACTATTATCGTAAAAGAGGTGTTTATATGTTTATAGTTACTAAACTCATTCACATGAAGTACGAATATAAAAATGAGCTACTTTATGGGCTTAAACAATATTATCCTTCCCCCGGAACGAACGGTTGTATTAACATAGAGTTTTCACCTGTTCATCATACAAATGATAAGGCAGAATATATGATTCGTATGTTATGGAAAACACAACAAGATTACCATACATGGCTTTCTCAAAGAGAAAACAATGAAACTTTGAAGCAAAAAATACAAGGCTATATCCTTTCTTCCAAATCAAATGCTACCTATGTGCATTAACCCTTCTTTTTTTATTCCTTACGAGGGGGAAAATGATAAAGTGAAACTTTAATCAGCCCTCGTCAATCGGGCTGTTCACAAATAACAAGATAAGGACCCTCTTACTTTTCATACTGTAAGAGGGCTTCTCTTATGCATACACTTTCTTTTCTTGACAATACAAACGAATAACATGTTTATTTTGTTGAAATACATCATGCGTCAGACGAATAATAATAAAGTTTCTTTTTGTTTGATCATCATGAACAAAAATCTGTTCTCCCTCCTGAAAACGCCATGCACTTTCAAAAGTCGTAATATGATCCCCACTTACAGAAAAAAGTTCATATCGCATCTCTTGTACCCTCTCTCAACTTACATAATCATAATATCCTTATATTAAATTTATTATAACTTAATTCCTATAAAATTAGTAATTATTTCTATTTCGAAAGATTTTAACTTTGTATTTAAATATTTTTAGCGCTATAATGATAAACGAATTTTTATTGAAAGGAGTTTCACTTTGACTGCATATTTATTTCCAGTAAAAACAGCATTTATTTTATTTCCCTTTTTAGCAATGTTTCTTTTAATCCCTTTTCTAATATTTAATTATCGAAAATACGGTTATTTAAATAAATGGCGCTCATTTATTTTATACTCATTATTACTTTACTTATTAAATGCCTATTTTCTTGTTATTTTGCCGTTGCCACAAACGTTTGATACTTGTAGCCTACAATCGGCTAATACACAACACATGCAACTCTCACCATTTTATTTCATACAAGAGATTAGTAGTCATACATCGGCAGTTTTAACGAAACCGGCTACTTATTTCTACTTATTAAAAGAGTCTGCTTTTTTACAAGTTGCATTTAATGTCCTATTAACTGTTCCATTCGGTATTTACTTACGTTATTATTTCCGACGTAGTTTCTTACAAACAATTTGCATTTCCTTTTTCTTTTCACTATTTTTCGAGCTAACACAAGTGACTGGATTATACGGTATATACAATTGTGCATACCGATTATTCGATATCGATGATTTGTTTTTAAATACATTAGGTGGCGTAATTGGTTTTATCATTGCACCAATATTTACGTACTTCCTTCCGAAGACAAACGAGTTAGATAGTCATATTGATTTAGAAACGAAACCAGTCGGATTTATTCGTCGCCTTATCGCGATGCAAATTGATTGGATCTTCTTATCTATCGTTGTACCTGTCGTTAAAAACAAAGGAAATTCTTTCTTCGTTTCTAATATGCAATCTTACACCAATATGTATGAACTCATTTTCATTACGTGTTCAATCCTTATTTATTTTATTGTTTTTCCATACTTTACGAATGGAAAAACAATTGGGAAAGCATTGCTTCGCATTCATTTGAAAGGAAAATCAGATCGTATTACATTAAAAGAACTATTTATTCGCTACGGTATATTTTATTTTGCGTTAGGCGGAATCAATTATATTCTTTCTAGTAGCTCTATGTTAAATCATACAGAACCTTTAGTATTACTCGTTACATTGTTATTCCTATTTATCATTAACGGCCTATTCATTATTCATGTTTTACTGCATGTATTTAGCCGTGATAAACTACTATTTTATGAACATATTAGTCATACAAGAAATGCAATTACACTAAAAAAAGCTGACAAATAATTATTTGTCAGCTTTTTCATATACATAATGTGAAACTTTAATCAGCCCTTCCCAAACGGGCGGTTATCTCCCAGCGAATTTTGAGACGTGAGTGTTACTGCCCGACAAATAGCGGGATAAAGTGAAACTTTAATCAGTGGGGGTTTTCTTCATCCCCCACTGATTATTAGTTGAACCAATCGGGCTTTTACGGGCAGCCCGACCCCCACCTAACTTCTTTGCTTCCACTGAATTTTGAGGTGGGGGTCTTACTGCCCGGCAAATAGCGGGATAAATAACTTTTCTGCATAAGGATTAAAAAACATTCCAAGTTCATCTAGAGACTTCCTCGCCTGTAAAAACGAATGAAACTCTGGATATATATCTTGTAATTGCTCATACGATAATGTATGCATTTTCCCCCAATGCGGACGCCCTTCATACTTCAGAAAAATTTTTTCCACTTCGCCAAAGTAAGCAGCATATTTCATACCTTTATACATATGAACAGCGATATACGCTGAATCTCTTCCATAGGCTGGACTAAGCCAGATATCATCACCTTTCACATAGCGGCATTCGATCGGGAAGTGCACCTTATACTTTTTCTTTTCAATAAGATTTGAGATTTCTTCTACAACCGTCCTCATATACTTTGAAGGAATGCTATACTCCATTTCATAAAATGGTACCGTACGTGATGTAGCAAATACTTCATAGCTCGGGCCAATTATTTTTGTGTTTGGTACAGCCTTAGCTGATAATCGACTCACTCCTTTACTTATAGACGGAAACCATTTACACCCTTTAGATATCAAAGAGAACATCCTATTTTCAAGTAACTCCACCTTTAGTTTATGCCATTTCAAATCACTGCCTTGATTCGTTGTTTCGTTCGTAAGTTTTACTTGTACTTCATCAGAATAAGGAAAAACGAAAAATTCAAAGTGACGATGCTTCTTATATTCTTCTAGTTTGTTCATTACAGTAGATAATGACTGTTTTTCACTTTCATAAACGAGTGAATACGCTGGAATAACCTTCAATTTTATCTTTACAATGATACCTAACATTCCAAGTGACAACTGAAACGCTCTCCAATATTCCACATTCACAGTTTCCGAACAAACTATACTCTCACCTGTAGATAAAACTGCGGTAATCTCTATAACTTGTGTTGATAAACTCCCAAAGGTAACACCCGTCCCATGAGTTCCCGTACTAATCGCTCCTGCAATAGATTGTGAATCAATATCCCCTAAATTTTCTTGCGCATAACCTTTTTCCTCAAGTAACTTTCCTAAATCATATAACTTTGTTCCTGCCCACACTTCAGCGACCATCTTCTCTTCATCAATATTCACAATGCCCTTCAATTCATCTAAAGAAACTAAAACTTCTTCGGTTTGCACAAGGGGTGTAAACGAGTGTCCTGAACCAACAACACGAATTTTCCGCCCCTTTTTTCGTGCAAGCCCCACTACTTCTACTACATCTTGTATACTTTCTGGATACATCGTATAATGCGGCGTTCCTTCTACATTCCCTGTCCAATTCCTCCACTTTTGCCCCTTTATAGAAAACATTGGCCATCCCCCCGATATGTTGAATACTCCCCAACAATCTCTCCTTTTTTAACACGATACAAAAAAGGAAAGCGCTCACATAATTCACCAGCCTTACTATGACGAAACAAAATGGACTCTCCTATATCCACTCGTTCCTCGCCGCTATAAAAAATTGGCGTTTGTACCTCGCCAGCACCTTCTAAAGCTAATAGTTTTGCACCCTTCGGTCTCCAAACTTCAGGCTCTTTATCTTTTCCAACTGCTCCTGAAGCAATATATCCACCACCTAGGCAAGTGTAAATAAACGGGACTGGTTTACGCACAACTGGTAAGGCAAATCCGACCGCTGGATGAAATTTCACCTCTTTATAATAATCAAACAGCTTCGGAGAATAAAAAGCAGAACCTATTGTAATCTCTGAAACTGAATTATCTTTCTCTGTTGTTTTTATGCTTCCTGTTCCCCCTCCATTTACAAACCTTAGCTCAATACCAAGGTTTTGTATTGCTTTTACAATATGTTCTCTTCTTTCTTTAACTTCTAACACTGATTTCTTCTTTAAATACGAAATCACTTTACTTTTCAGCCATTGATTCGGTATATGATCGCCCACCCCAGCAATTTGAGCTTCATAACCCATCACACCATCTAACATTAAATATGATGACCTTCTCACCTTTTCTACTACTTTCAACGCATCCTGCACATTTTTTACTGGGGATCTTTGTACACCAAAATGAAATTTTAAAAAACGACTACTCATATCAATATCCAAACAAACACGAAAACATCCTTTAGATTTCTCAGCAATTTTTTCTAAATACACAATATGCTCTTCACAATCCACCATACAAGTTATAATGAAACCTTTCTTTGTTAGCAAACTAATTTCATACAAAGCTCTTTCATCATAAGCAGGATATCCGAGCAATAAATCATTAAATCCTTGTTCTATTAAAAATAAAATCTCTCTAGGTGAAAAGCACATAATACCTTGAAATCGATCATTTGCAGCTAAAATCTTTTGCATAATCGGAACAGAACGTAACGATTTACTCGCTATACGAATCTTCTTATTTCCACTTAACTCTATAATCGATTGAATATTTCTATCTAAAGCCACTTCATCCAAAAATGCACACGGTAATGGAACTTCTTTAAAAATTCCTCGATCCACATTTTTCTCTCCTCTTCTCAATATGTCTTATACATATTGGAAAGAAAGTATGATTTTCCTGTTTGCAAATAAAAAAAGTTTCTTCTTTACGAAGAAACTTTTTGAAACTACTTCATAGAAATAGTCGCCTCTACTGGATAATGATCAGAGTAATCATTATACGTATATTTTTGGAACCACGATGTAACAGTCCATTGTGGAGATTTCGGCTGTAACACCTTATTCTCTATATACGATGGGTTCGCATGGTCTTTGCTTGCAATAATATAATCTAAATATTCGGCAGGACTATCAGGGAAATTATATTTTGCAATACTGTTTGTCGTTGCATCCCAAGTCGCTGTATGTCCAGTATAAGATGGTACAGAAGCGTTCAATGTTTTAAACATAGATGCATACTCTGAATCATTATTGTTCTCTGCATTTATCTTATTTACGTTCATATCACCACCAATTAACACATACTCATTATTTGGTATATTTTTATTTTTAATAAAATCTTGAATTTCTTTTAATTGGTCTGTACGTACAGATGCAGGTGAAGTTTTTCCGCACATACTATCTTCCGCTTGCAAATGCGTACCAATTACATGAACAAAGCGATCATTTTTCTTAATTTTCGTGTATACAAATCCTTTATTCGATAAATTATCTGGCCCGCATCCTTTTGCAAATACATATTGAATCTTTTCAGCGATTGGCCATTTGCTCACAATGGCAACGCCACCATCTTCAGGAGTTGAAGATGAATAGTTTCCTAACGTTTTATCCCATTCACTTCCACTACTACGACCTAATACTGCTGTTTGATTTGGATATTCTTTCTTTAAATTCCCTAATAAACGATCTGAAGCGCTATTATCAAACACTTCATTTAATATAACTACATCTTGATTCTTTATATAATCTGCCGCCCCGATTAAATCAGCACGCTCAGTTTGTCCCCAGTTCGGATATAAGTTTGTTGATAGCATATATACATTATGCGTCATCACTTTTAATGTATCATTTTGATTTGTAGATGCTTCTGCTTGAGCTGCCGTTCCGCTATATAAAGCTCCTAAACCAACACCTAAGCTAAGTACACCTTTTAGCAATTTACCTTTCACGTTTCATACCTCCATGTATTGTATAGTGATAAAAAGGCCAAATACTCTATTCTGAGATTTGACCTTTTTTAAATACTTAACGATTTCCGTACGTATCAAACCAAAGCTGAATATATCCAGCAGTAACACGTTGTGCATCCATTAAACGCTTACCTGTCATTGGTGTAACTTCAGCGCGCCATTTATCTGCATATTCTTGTGATACAGCAGCTCTCACGAACCAATCTTTCGTATTATCATTTACAATGCCAGCGTAATCTTGTTTCGCAACTACTGCCGCTCCATGAATCCAATCTTCTGGATTCGTACCTTTCCAGTTCCAATATCCATTTCCATCCGTTACTTTATAATTATCTTTTATCGTATCTACAAAGTTTTCATATTTAGAATGGAATCC
Organism: Bacillus sp. ok061; assembly: GCF_900108285.1. Lineage (NCBI taxonomy): Bacteria > Bacillati > Bacillota > Bacilli > Caryophanales > Bacillaceae > Bacillus > Bacillus sp. ok061. The sequence continues at coordinate 49,525 of NZ_FNUW01000009.1, forward strand.
CTGTGGATACGAAAGATTCGTAAAGTTTGCCGCATGCATTGGTTGGTTTACATCACCTAAATAATGAAGAGATAATCCTAAATAGAAGAATGCTTGTTTCATATCTTTATTTTTGTAAGACTCACCAGCTAATTTAAAATATTTAGCTCCAGTTTCCTTTGCCTGCTTTGCATACGGAATATAAGTTTTCCCATTGTCAGGGTCATAGAAATGTGAAGCAAATGTGCTATTATCATAATAAGGATTTTCATAGTCAGCAGCATAAATACCGTTCTCTAACTCAGTACGCCATTCATTTAATAGTGCAACTCGATCTTGTTTTACAAGTGTTGTATTACGAGACATAATATCAATTGCACGATTTACAATCCATAAATGAGAATTCACGCCTTCTTTATGTTTATCTTCAGCAGACCAGCGCGGAATAACTCCAAATCTCTGTCCCCCATCATTTTCATGAGCAAATGCAACACTTTGTAATGGAGCAACTAATGTAATAGCCGCTGCTAAAGCAAGTACTTTCTTTTTCATATAAAATCCTCCATTTTATAATTGAATTATTGTAAACATTTTGTTAGGATCCTATGATGTCGTCCGGTTAACCTATGACTAGAATATCCCACCTTTCACGAAATTTCTATCAATAAATTAAAATATGCAAATGTTCATATCATTATAACTTTATACACAGTGAATATAATGAATGAATACACTTTCATTTTAATAAACTATTATTAAGGCTTGTCTAAACTAATGTAAAAAAAGAGTAAAGCACCCACATGCTTTACTCTTTTTTTCTATTCGATAATATACTTGGCAATTGTACATTAACTGCTAACTTATGAATAAATCCAAACACTAATCCAATGCCAATAAAAATGTATAAGATTGTAAATATCTTTCCGAAATCAGTTTGCGGACTAAAATTCCCATCACCGACAGTCGTCAACGTGACCACACTAAAATATAAAGCGTCAATAGGACGTAATCCTTCAACTGTACTATAAAAAATCGTACCCGATATTAAAGTCAAAATTGTTAATATGAATAATACTTGAAATTCTTTATCTTTCCACGCTCGTAAACAAGCTCTTAACATTCGCTTTAAAGTTAACAAAAATGAAAGCATTAGATTCTCCCTTCCAAACAAAAATACATTTAGTCAAAGGAAAGTCTATCACCTTTCAGTATAGAAAAAAAGTAGCCCTCTTCTATTTCTAGAAAAGGGCTACTCTATTCGATTCTATCTTATTTAGGTGAAACAAGAATTTTCACTTGTGTTTTATCTTTTACAAGTGCTTCAAATCCTTCTTCAACAACTTGATCGACTGTAATTTTTTTCGTAATTAATTTCTCTGCTTGAATTTGACCAGAGCTAATTAATTTAATAACAGCTGGGAAGATGTGACGGTATCCTAAAATACCAATAACTTCTTTTTCTTTTAATACTAAGTTATTTGGAGTAATTGTTGCGTCTTTTTCCCATACACTAACAATTACAGTTTGTCCTTCGAAGCTTGTACTTTCAATCGCTTGGCGTAGTACAACTTCAACACCTGTTACTTCAAAGCTAACATTTACACCTAAACCATTTGTTAAGTTACGAATTTCAGCTAACACATCTTGAGTTGCTGGATTTAATACATAATCCGCACCTGCTAATTTCGCTAACTCTTGACGTTCTTTAGAAAGTTCAACTGCAATAACAGGAGTTGCTCCTGCTGCTTTAGCTGCTTGGATAACAAGAAGTCCAATTGGACCGCAACCAAATACCGCTACAGCTTCCCCTTCTTTTAATTTACTTTGACGTACTGCATGAACTGCTACTGCTGCTGGTTCTACAAGCGCACCTTGTTCATACGTCATTTCATCTGGAATGTGATGAACCATATCTTCTGGTACTACTGTATATTCAGAGAAACCACCGCCTTCTCCGCCAAGACCGTGGAAAACAAGTTGTTCACAAACATTGTAATGTCCATGTTTACAAGCTTCACATTTACCACAAGAATAAATTGGCTCTACAACAACGCGGTCTCCCACTTTATGAGATGTAACTCCTTCACCAATCTCTATTACCTCACCACTAAACTCATGACCTAAAATAACAGGTGCTTTCACATGTGTTAATGGATGTTCTTCTGTTGGAATAAAAATAGGCCCTGCTAAATATTCATGCAAGTCTGTCCCACAAATACCACACCATTTAACTTTGATTTTCACTGTTCCTGGTTTTACTGTTGGTTCTGGTACTTCTTCTACTCGTACATCACGTTGATTATGCCAAAGTAGTGCTTTCATTTTATACATCCCTCTCTATGTATATACTTAACCTGGTGAAGTTTACAATTCTATTATAATACTTCTATCCATATATTTCAAAAAAACAATCACATTCCCACTAATTTTTTACAAATAACGTTCAATATTTTGTCACTTTGTACTTTTTTCCACATCTGTTAATTCAATTTCATTGCAGGTGAAATTAGCATTGTGCCATAATAGCATAGGAGAGGTGAATATCGCTTGAAATATTTTATTTACTTTATCGTTATCGTGGCATTTTTAGATACATTTTCACAATTACCTATTATGAGTACTTTCGCTCAAAGCCTTGGAGGAACTCCTCTTATTATCGGGCTAGTTGTCGGTATGTACTCATTCGCTAATATGATTGGTAATATTATTGCTGGAGCCGCTGTCGATAAATTTGGTGCAAAAAAAATCCTTTATATAAGCATGGGAATTACGAGTTTCATAGTCTTGTTATACACCGTTGTTCAAAGTGGTGAACAACTATTAGTTGTGCGCTTTATGCATGGATTTAGTGATGGCTTTTTAATTCCTGCTGCCTTTACATTTTTATCAAAACAAACAAATGCAAAAAGACAAGGAAAAGCAATGGCTCTATCTGGTGCTGCTGTTGGAACAGCGGCAATCGTAGGACCTGCTTTCAGTGGTATTATGAAAGCAACAGCTGGCGTAGAATGGGTCTTCATTACTATTTCTATTTTAATGGCTCTTGGTACAATCGTATCTCTATTCTTCTTACCAAATAACGTATCAAGAAAAGATACATCAAGAACGCAAATGATGAACAAAGAAGATATGGTTGAACTGTTAAAATCAGAACCGTTATTACAAGCATATATTGGTGCTTTCACATTAATGTTTTCACAAGGAATTGTCACTTATATGTTACCAGTAAAAGTTGAGGCATTAGTGCTTAAAGCATCTACAACAGGCATGATGTTAAGTGTATTTGGTATTACTGCTATCCTCTTCTTCTTGCTTCCAACAAATCGTATTTACGATCGATTTAATCGTTCGAAACTAATGCTAATCGGAATTGCAGTTATGGCATTCGCACTATCTTTACTCGGATTATTTGCTACAAAAGGTATGCTCTTTATCGTAATGATGATTTATGGAATTGGATTCGCAATCCTCTTTCCGTCTATTAACGCTTTACTCGTTGAAAATACTACAGACGATAATCGCGGAAAGGCATTCGGATTATTTTATGCCTTCTTCTCATTAGGAGTTGTTGCTGGCTCCTTTACAGTCGGCGCAATCGGAGCATCACCTAGCATCAGCTTCATTATCGGGACAGCATTTTTATTAACATTTGCTGGGATGATTTATGTAAGAAGCAAAGTAAAAAAGACAATGATGGGATAATCCATCGTTGTCTTTTTTAAAATGCATATTGATATAATCCGTAATATAATGGAAGCGTTGGAATAATGCCAATTAATTTAAATATAAAAGGTAATGGCTCATCTCGCTCTTCATATAAACGAAAAACAAAAACTGCAGTTAAAGTCCAAATGACGCTAAACAAGAAGATACATTTCCAAACAATCGAGGTTAATATTTGTATATCAAATACAAAACCAAAGAGCCCTATCCACGTAATAATAGATACTACAAAGTCAAACTTTTGAATTGGTGTTTGAAACATACCCCTTACTAACGAAATAATAGCTAACATTGCTACAATAACTAAATATATTTTCCAAAGCATAATGATAATCTCCTATTCAATTCAACTTTTAACTTTCAGCAAACCATATTTAATAAACAATATAGCATTATATTTTTCATAGAAATAATACAATGGATAACAAAATAAAAAGAAAATAAGTACAGTTGGTACATTGTCTACAATAGAAAAATATTTTACTAGTAATTCCTTAATACTCTCTCCAATAATAATAAACAATGGAATTATACAAATCATCGCTAATATTAAACATGGCGTTACCCTTATTTCTTTCAACTTCACCTTACAATGTGGACACCTTAATGAAAAAGGATGCGGGAGATCAATAATATGCTGTACAGTAATATCCCCTTCACACTGTGGACATCCAATTACTTCTTTCATTTATCGCTTACTCCTTTCTATCTATAAAAAGAGCCCTATCGAATAGAACTCTTTTTGCCCAATATATTACTTTTGTGTATAACCAAATAACAATGTAAATAAATTGAGCCGTAAAGGCAATAATACATCTCTTCTTTTAAACAAAAAGTTTATAAATACTGACGATACTTCGACAATTTCCTCGGAAATATTTCCTTTCCTCACATAATTTGATACACTACACATGAATAAACACTTGTATTACATAAACTAAAATAATAACTTACTGTACAAATTAAAAAGCACACTCTTCATATGAAGAATGTGCTTTTATGTTATTAACGTTTAATCCAAACAGCGCCTGCCGATTTATCTTCTGCCTGTCCAACAACTTGGAATTTAAGTCCAAGGTTTGGAACTTTTCTTCCTGCATCTGCAATTTGCTTGTTACTATATACTTTTGAATCATCAAAAGTTGTAACACCTTGTAATCCAGAATAGTTAAACTGACCACGTGTTAATGAATTTACACTCCATGCTGGTGTTTTATCAAATGAAAATGCAGCATCTGCAATTTGCATGCCCGTATTACCGTATGCTGGTTTTCCGTTTAAATTACCAACTAGCGCTTCTGGATGAGAATCTACAACACCAAGGAATCCTTCACCTGGATGCACCCCAACCCAGTTATCTTTGAAACTATCATCTGCATACCAAACGACAAGACCTGTATTATACACTGGACCTTTTCCTGCTTTTAAACCATTATCTGATCCCGCATAGTTTCTCCACTCTAAGTAGTAATAATGAGCTTTCTTCTCTGTCCCATCAGAAACAACAAAACCATTTAAATTCATTTTAGACTGTCCTTCTGCATCATCAGAAAATACAACTTGTCCATCAACAGTTACATTTACATTGTCCATCGCAAAACCTTTATATGTTACAGCCGGATCTGTAATATAGTCTAATTGTAGTTTCACTTTTTTGCCTTTAAATTGACTTAAATCATATGATTTATCAATCCATTTCCCATCTGTTGTATCTTTATCTCCTTGGACTACTTTTTCTCCAAGTCTATCAATTAATGTTTTCGTTCCATCTTCTGTTACTGCATGTACTTCGACGAAATCGCACTCTGCTTCTAACTCATAATTTGCTTTATAATCGAATTTTGCATTTGTTCCTTTTGTTAAATCAAAGAATGGTGTCTCTAACGTTGTATGCATATCATCGCCTCTTGTACTATAATATGCATGCTTTCCAAACTCCGGTTTAATCGTTTCAACACTTTTACCTGGTAAGTTAACACGTACAACGCCTGGACGATTTGATTTCGTAACACTTTGATCAATATAGGTAGGAACTCCCACACCACTCTTAATTTTATCGTAATCTACTTCTAATATTTTTGCCCAGTTGCCACCCATATTCTTTTGTAAGAAGTCTTTATTTTGTGGTGAAAAACTAGTCGGTTCTGTTCCTGCGATTTTCCCTGTCCAACTACCTCCACTCATTAATGACCAAGCTTCGACTGGTGAACCATTTCCAGTATATTTCGTGTCATATTCATCTGGTAATCCAAGATCATGTCCAAATTCATGTGCAAACACACCTACAGCTCCATCTTCTGGTTCAATTGTGTAATCATGTGCTGCTACTTTACCACCAAAGTAATCTACCTTTGATTTTGTACCTTCAATCGCTACTGGATCTACTGCTAATTTTGAACGATGTGACCAGATCGCATCATCACCTAATTTACCACCACCTGCTTCTTGACCAACACCAGCATGGATTACCATTAAATGATCAATTACACCGTCAGGTTCGTTTTGATTCCCATCCCCGTTTGTATCATATCTATCAAACTGATCAAACTGAGATAAATCTAGTCCTTTCTCAGCAGCTGCATGCAAAGCTTCTTTCACTAAATCACGTGCACCTTTCGGACCTTTATTATCGTGACCACTGCTACCATCAGCTCCATAATCAGATGCTTTTCCTGGAACTGTTAGCCACTCCGTTACATATCCGTCTGTCGTATAACTACCACCAGACTGCTCTTCATAGTATTGTTTAAACGTTTTTACTTTTGAACCATCAAATAATGTATACGGCTCCTTACCGAACAACATCTTTTGATAATGTTCTCTACTAAAGTCTTTCGAATACATATAACCTGGTGTTTGATCAATATTATTATGTTTATAATCACTAAATTCAACGAGTAGCACTAATACTTTATCCGATCGAACAGCTCCTTTATATGGAGCTTGCTTTGCTTTTGAAGTTGGAACTTGCCCATTCAATTGCTTTTTATTTGGTTCTGGCTTTTGCTCAAGATTAATATTTTTTTCAGTCTTTTTTACATTTTCCTTTTCTTCCATCTTTTTCTCTTTTACTTTTTTTGTGAAATCAGACGTTTCTTGTGAGTGAACATCTGGAAGAATTTCTTTGTTCGCCTGATCTCCTTGTTTCTTTTCAATATATTGCTCGACAGCCTTTTTCGTCTCTTCTTTAGAAGATGCTGGATTAATTGTTCCTCTTTCTTTCAAAGCTTCCGCTAAACGATCTTCTTGAATTAAATTGTAATCAATTGGCGTTGTAGACACATTCTCTTTCTCTTTTGCTGGCGTTTCTGCATATGCTAACGGGGCACTCATTACAGATGTGCATCCGATAATTGCCGCAATTGCTAAAGATGATAACACTTTAAATGGCGCTTTTCTTCTCATTCTATTTCTCTCCTTTTATAAAACTTAAAATTCAGATAAATCAGTGTATTTAAATCGAAATCCCTACTTTCTGCCCTCCCTATATAAAAAGGCATAATTCTATAAACGTTAAGCTTTCTGTTATAGAATCATGCCCCTCCAGTTTTCTGGTCAGAACCTCTACCTTTTTATGTCGAAATATGAAAAATAAAAAGTGATTTGATATATATTAAATAGCTTATATAACAAATTTAAAAGACAATATGCAAAATTGCATGAAAATTCTTTTAAATAAAAAAGAATCCTAGTCAATTAAACTAGGATTCTTGATTTTCTATTATTTCTCTTGTGTTTTTTCCCAATCAGCTAAAAATTTCTCAATTCCTTGATCTGTTAATGGGTGCTTCACTAATGAAGCAATTACGTTTGCTGGGATTGTTGCAATATGTGCACCGTTTAACGCTGCGTCAGTTACGTGAACGCTGTGACGTACAGATGCTGCAATGATTTCTGTTTCGATGCCATGAATTGCAAAGATTTCTGCGATTTGACGAATTAAATCCATACCGTTATGACCGATATCATCTAAACGACCTAAGAATGGTGAAACATATGTTGCACCAGCGCGAGCTGCAAGTAATGCTTGAACTGCTGAGAATACTAATGTAACGTTTGTACGAATTCCTAAATCTGAGAATGCTTTTACTGCTTTTAAACCTTCTGTTGTCATTGGAACTTTTACAACAACGTTTGGAGCAATCTTCGCTAATTCTTTTCCTTCTTCAATCATTTTATCAGCTTCTAAGCTAATTACTTCTGCACTTACAGGTCCTTCTATAAAGCTGCAAATTTCACGAATACGCTCATGGAAATCTACGCCTTCTTTTGCTACAAGTGATGGGTTTGTCGTTACTCCAGCTACTACGCCTAATGCATTTGCCTCTTTAATTTCGTTAATGTTTGCTGTATCAATAAAAAATTTCATTTGTTATTCTTCCTTCCTAATTTTCATTTTATATTTATTTATTTTTCTTAATAAGCTCTAATTCAATCGGAATAGATTTGTCCACTTTTTTACCTTGTGTTATCTCTTTTGCTGTTTGCATCGCCTTCTCTCCGATTAATTCCGGTTTTTGAGCGACTGTTGCAGCCATACGCCCATCGTTAACCGCTTTCACAGCATCTTCTGTTGCATCAAATCCAACAACTACTACATCTGTTTTTCCAGCAGACTTCAATGCTTCAAGTGCACCTAATGCCATCTCGTCGTTATGCGCAAACACGGCTTTAATATCACCATTTGCTTGCAAAATGTTTTCCATAACAGATAATCCTTTCGCTCTATCAAAATCAGCCGCTTGTTTGGCAACTACTTTTAAAGACTTATCGGCTACGTTATGGAATCCTTTCCCACGTTCACGAGCAGCAGACGATCCAGGGATTCCTTCTAACTCAGCAACGTTTGCTCCTTCGCCGACTAATTCACGAATGTAATCACTAGCCATTTGACCACCTTCGATATTATTAGATGCAATGTGAGAAACAACCTTACCTGAATTCGCAACGCGGTCTACTGTAATAACAGGAACATTTGCTGCATTTGCCGCACTTACTGCTGAAGCAACAGCATCTGAATCGGTCGGATTAATAACAACTACATCGACACCCTTTTGAATTAAATCTTCAACATCGTTCGTTTGCTTTGCTGCATCATTTTGTGCATCAACAGCAATCAATTCGATGCCGCTATCTTTCGCTTTCTTTTCTGCACCCTTTTTCAAAGTTACAAAGAAGGGATTATTTAAAGTTGAAACAGAGAATCCAACTTTAATAGTTTTATTTCGACCTTTATCGCTAGAATCCTTTGCCCATTCTGGTGGTTCCATTGAACAACCGGCAGTAATGACCATAATACATGCAACGAGTATAAGTAACCATTTCTTCATGAACTGTCCCTCCATTACGCTTCTTTTCGGCGATCAATTAATACAGCTAGTAAGATTACAAGTCCTTTTACAACTTGTTGGAAGAAAGAAGATACACCTAATAAATTTAAACCGTTATTTAGTACACCGATAATAAGTACACCGATGAACGTACCAACAATCCATCCTCTTCCCCCAGAAAGACTTGTTCCACCTAATACAACTGCTGCAATTGCATCTAATTCGTAAGAAGTACCTGCAGTCGGCTGTGCAGAATCTAGTCGTGATGTTAAGACAATACCTGCAAGCGCTGCCAAAATTCCGGAAAGACCGTAAATCATTACTTTAATTCTTGTAACATTAATACCTGATAGTGCTGCTGCTTCTTCATTTCCACCAATTGCAAATGTACGGCGACCAAATGTCGTTTTCTTCAAAATGAAGTACAGTACTGCGAAAGCGATCATCATTGTAACAGCTGGTACCGGAATACCAAGAAAATAACCGCGGCCAAACATTTGGAACATTAAATGATCACCAAGGCCAGTGATCGGACGTCCGTCCATATAAACAAGCGTCAACCCACGAAAAATAGTCATTGTTGCTAAAGTTGCAATAAATGGAGCTACTTTTCCTTTCGCAATGATGATACCGTTTATAATTCCCATTACAAGACCTGCTAATAGTCCAACTGCCATTGCAAGGAACGGATCCATGCCACTTGCCATCATTCCAGCAACAAGTGCACTTGATAATGCTAAAATAGAACCTACCGATAAGTCAATACCCCCTGTTAAAATTACGAAGGTCATTCCGAATGCAATAAGCGCATTAATCGATACTTGACGCAGTATATTGAATAAATTTGGAATTTCAATGAACGCTGGATTTAAAACTGTAATTACGACGATAATTAATACTAAACCGATTAAAGAACCGAGTTGTTGTAATACATTCCCCTTCTTAGCCATCCTTACTCTCCCCCTGTAGCTAGTGCCATAATAGACTCTTGTGATGCCTCATCTTTCCCTAAAATGCCGCCGACTTTTCCTTCATGAATAACAAGAACTCGATCACTCATCCCTAAAATTTCTGGAAGCTCAGATGATACCATAATAACGGCATCGCCTTGCTCTGTAAGCTTATTCATTATAGAGTAAATTTCTTTTTTTGCTCCAACATCGACACCTCTTGTTGGCTCATCTAAAATGAGTAATTGCGGATGAATGCCTAGCCATTTTGCGATTACAATCTTTTGCTGATTTCCACCAGAAAGAGACTTCACTGCCTGCTCTCCGCTAGATGCTTTCACATTAAGAAGCTTCATCATATCTTCTGTAAACTGTTGTTCTAGCTCGTTGCTCAGAACACTTCCTTTTGAAAGACTTTCTAAATTCGGTAGCGATAAGTTTTCACGAATAGAGAAATCTAACACTAATCCCTCAGATTTTCTATCTTCTGTAATGAAAGCAATTCTCTGTCTAATTGCATCTATCGGACTATCAATCTTTACTTCTTGTCCATTTATAAAAATTTGTCCAGAATCTAAAGGTTCATAACCAAATATCGCTTTCATAATATCAGTGCGTCCAGCTCCCATCAAACCAGCAACACCAAGGATTTCACCTTTTCTTACTTGAAACGAAACATTTTCAAATTTCCCTTTCTTCGTTCCGTTACGCATTTCAAAAATGACATCACCAATTTGACTATTTCGCTCTGGGTAGCGTTCACCAATGCTGCGCCCCACCATCATACTCACTACTTCATCAAATGATGTTTCTGGAATTAATCTCTTTCCGACGTATTCTCCATCACGCAAAATCGTAATGGCATCACATATCGAGAAAATCTCTTCCATACGATGCGAAATGTACACGAATGAAACACCTTCTTTACGTAACTTATTGATTACTGTAAAGAGCGTTTCGATTTCACGATCCGTCAGTGCCGCCGTAGGTTCATCCATAATAATAACGCTCGCGTGTGTCATTAACGCTTTCGCAATTTCGATAATTTGCTGTTGTCCAACCGATAATTCCTCTGCTAACATAGCGCCTCTTACATGCAATCCTAGCTCTGCTAGTTGCTGCTGCGCAATCGCGTTCATTTGTCGAGTGCGTAAAATACCTGTTTTCCCATACATTAACTCTTTACCGAGAAACATATTTTCAGCTACTGTTAAATTCGGCAATATGTTTAGTTCTTGATGTATAAATGCGATGCCGTACTCTTCAGCTTCTTTCGCATTTTTAAAGGTGCGCTCTTGCCCATCAATCGTGATTGTCCCACCATCTTTTTTGTATACACCTGTTAAAATCTTCATGAGCGTTGATTTACCCGCTCCATTTTCCCCCATCAATGCGTGGACTTCCCCTGTTTCAATCATAAACTGTGCATTCTTTAAAACAGGATTGCCATTGAACGCCTTTGAAATGTTTTTCATTTCAATATGCATTCTCATCACTTCCCTTTATTAAAAAATCACGCCTGCATGTAAAATTATATTTGCATAAGGCGTAGCCTCGCCTGTACGAATAATTGCCTTCGCTTTCTTTGTATGCTCTTTAAATTGCTCATGAGATACATACTCAAATGCTGGCTCTATTAATTTCTGCTCGATCTCTTTATTTACTGCCGCATTATTTATAATGACTTCTTCTGCTAACGTCACTTTTTCGATTGCCATATCATCAGCTACAACTTGTAACACCTCTAAAAAACTCGGTTTTCCAATCTCAACAGCTAAATCAATTCGTTTTACTCCATCCGGAATCGGTAACCCGCAATCAGCAATTACAACCGTATCTGTATGCCCAAGTGAAGCAAGGACTGCCGCTATTTCACTGTTTAATACACCGTGCTTTTTCATCCAACAATCACCTGCACTTCACGTACTCGATCTCTCGTTGGCATACCGCCCTGTGCTCCAAGTTTCGTTACAGAAAGACCACCAGCAATATTCGCAAAACGAATTGCTTTTTGAAGTGTCTCTCCTTCAGAAAGTGCAACTGCTAACGCACCATTAAATGTATCACCAGCTCCAGTTGTATCCACTACATCAACAGCAATGCTAGGAACATGTACAATCTCCGTTCCATTATGGAAGCGGACACCGTTAGAACCTTCTGTCATCAATAATTTATTTGGATACTTCGCCAATAAATCTTCAATTGGTGATGTAAAATCATCTAATACGATGCGGCACTCATGTTCATTTGGCGTAATATAAGTTGCTTTTTCTAAAATTTCTTCTGATAAAACTTGTGCTGGCGCTGGATTCAACATAACAGGAATATTATGTTCCTCACAAATAGCCAATACATATTTTACTGTTTCAAGTGGAATTTCTAGTTGAAGAACAACCATATCCGCTTTTACAAGAAGGTCTTTGGAGCGATCTACAACTGATTTATTTACAAGAGCATTTGCCCCTTGTACGACAACAATACTGTTATCTTCTTCTGCTAAAACGATATGAGCAATTCCTGTCGTTCTATCTGTAACCGGTACCACATAATCGATAAAAATGCGTTCGTTCTCTAAATTTTTTCTAACTACTGTTCCATAATCATCATTTCCTACAGCTCCAACCATTGCTACATTTGCTCCTAACCTAGCTGCAGCAACTGCTTGGTTTGCCCCTTTCCCTCCTGGGATTGTATGAAACGCTTCACCAATTACTGTTTCTCCTGCTTTCGGCCGTTTTTTTGAAACAGCCACTAAGTCCATTGAAATGCTTCCTACTACTGCAATATTTGGCATCTGTTTCATCTCCTTACTTCGTTGTATTTCGTTCTATAATTTCAATCGGCAAACGATAGTGTTTCTCTTCTAATGTATTTCCTTCCATTTGCTCTAACAACAACTCTGTTGCAATTTTCCCCATTTCATATATCGGTTGTGCAACTGTTGTAATAGATGGATACATCATTTCTGTTAAAGAAATTCCATCAAATCCGATAATTTGTAAATCATCTGGAATGGCAATCCCCTTTTGAAGTGCAGCCTTTACAATACCAATGGCAATTAAATCATTCCCAGCAACAATACCATCAATATGCGGGTATCCTTCTAATAATTCCATCGCTACACGCTCACTATTTGCTGGATCAAACGTACTCTCCGCAATCATATACGAAAGATTATTTTGCGTAATAACGTCTACAAAACCTTCAAAACGTTCATTTGCAGTACTCACATCACGTGGACCGCGAATATGTGCAATATGTTTACATCCTTTATCTAGTAACAACTTTGTCGCAGCCTGACTTCCTGCATAGTTATCTGCATATACAGTAGGAATACGCTCATTAAACATACGGTCAATCGCAACAACCGGAACAGATAAATTCATGTAATTAACACTATTTTGTGGATTCGTTGCTACAATAAATCCATCTACATTATTTTGTCTAAGTACATCAATGTATTGTTTCTCTTTTTCTAAACTTTCATCAGAGTTACAAAGGACAACTGTGTAACCTTGTTTATGTGCTACATCTTCTACGGCACGTGCAACTTCTGGAAAGAACGGATTCACGATATTTGGAACAACTAAGCCAATTAAACGAGACTTTTTATTATACAGTGAACGCGCTACTGTACTAGGCTTATAATCTAACATCTCAATTGCACGCTCTACCCTTTTTAATGTATCTTCGTGAACATATCCATTTTTATTTAGAACTCTGGAAACGGTCGCAACAGATACTCCCGCTAATTTCGCAACGTCTTTAATCGTACTCATTCTCTTTTCTCCTCATTTCATGTAACCGTTTACAGAAAATAATATAACGTATTTCTAAAAATACGTCAATCATTTCTCACTAAAAAGCTTTTAAGGTTATACTCAAAAAAGCACCGCCATAAGGCGATGCTTCTTCATTACGAGTATGATACAGTTTTTTCTTTTTCTTCTACAGCAGGCTCTTCAGCATCTTTTTTACGATCTGATAGTTTAATTTTTTGTAAGAAAATCGTAAAGATGGCACCTACTACGATAAATACTAATCCTGTTAAGAATACAGTATGAAGCGAGTCTACTAAAGAGTTTTTCAAAATAGGTACAATGCTGTTAGCGAATGCTTCTGGCATTTGTTTTAATGCCTCTGGGCTAAATAGCATCGAATATAAACCTTGTGGATCTGTGTGAATCATATCTTTAAATTTCGTTACCATTTGTCCCGCTTCTTTCGGGAATGTATCTAATACAGGTACTAATTTATTTGTTAACGTTGTACCTGAAGTGTTATTCATAATTGATCCTAAAATTGTAATACCAAATGTTCCACCAATTTGACGGAAGAACTGACTTGATGACGTTACGACACCAAGGTCTTTTTTCGGGAAGCTTTCTTGTAACGCTAATGTTAATGTCGGCATTACAAGACCCATTCCTAAACCGATAACCATCATATAAGAAGTAGCTGTAAGCTTCGTTGTGTGCATATCCATCGTTGTTAATAACCAGAAACCACCGGCCATAATAAGCATACCTGCGATAATTTGTGGTTTTACACCAACTTTTAATACAAGTTGCCCACCGATAATACTCATTACAATCATTGTAATCATCATTGGAGTCATAATTGTTCCTGATTCAGCAGCACTTACTCCTACAATACCTTGCATGAAGAATGGTACGAACATAATCGCGCCGAACATTCCAATACTCATAAAGAATCCAATCGCATTCAGTATTGTAAATGTGCGATTTTTAAAGAAATGCATTGGTAAAATCGGCTCTTCAGCTTTCGTTTCAACAATAACAAAGCTAACGATACCAATTACAGCTAGTGCGAATAAACCGATAATTTGCCAAGAATCCCATGCATAATCTTTTCCGCCAAACGTTAGCGCAAGTAATAAACTTACAACACCTAGAATCATCGTAAAGATTCCAGCGATATCAATTTTAATTGGTCCTGTTTGTTTATGTGATTTTAATCCCATTGCAATAAAGATTGTTGCTAAAATACCAACCGGTAAGTTAATGTAGAATACCCATCTCCAGTTCACTGCATCTACAATCCAACCACCAACTTGCGGTCCAATTACAGAAGCAAGACCGTATAACGCACCAAAAATACCTTGCCATTTCGCACGTTCTTTTCCCGTGAACATATCTCCAATAATAATCATAGCCATTGGCATCATAATACCGCCACCAAGACCTTGAATACCACGGAAAATAATTAATTCCGTCATACCATTCGCCATACCACATAACGCCGAACCAATCATGAAAATAACTAGCCCTGTTATATATACGTTACGACGACCAAGTAAATCCGCTAATTTACCTGCAATTGGTACAACTGTCGTTGATGTTAACATATAAGCTGTCGTTAACCATGTCATTAAACTTAATCCGCCTAGGTCACCGACGATACGTGGCATTGCTGTACCAACAATTGTTCCATCTAATGCAGCAAATAGCATCGCGATTACTAAACCGATTAACAACAACTTTCTATTTTGATTTTCTTGTTGCTCCATGTAATCTCCTCAATTCCTCTTAGTTATTCTCTTTTTTCTCTTGTGTCCCGCAAATAATGGTTTCTAACTTCTCAAAGAGACGTAATAAATCTTCTCTTTCTTGCAACTCTAAATGTGAAAAGTATTTTGCAATATGCTCGTTGCGAGCTGTCATTGCCTCTTCTACTCTAGCTTTCCCCTTTTTCGTTAACTCGATGATGACAACACGACGGTCATCTTTGTCGTGATAGCGTTCTACAAGTTCTTGATCGATTAGACGATCAATCATCACTGTAATCGCGCTAGGCTTCACATACATCTTTTTTGCTAATGTTGTCGCTCTTGAAGCCCCATAATGATCTAAAATCTTTAAAATATAAAACTGCGGTGGTGTAAGTCCTGTTGCTTGCATTTGTTCTAATAACTCCGTCTGCATTTTCTTTCCAATCGAAAAGGCAAGAGCTTGAATTTTATCGATATGCGTCATATCATTTGGCATGTTATCCACCTCTTATTTAAACAATAAAATATTTAACGTATTTAAATATTAATCCCACGAACAAAATTCGTCAATACTTTTATTCATAAAAACGTTTACATTTTTGTCACAAAGTTGTATAATTTTCGACGAAGTTAATATTGACAGTCACGGAGAAACGGAGTACACGGCTATGAATCATAAAAAAGGAAACTTTTTTATATTTCATGGCCTTTTTGTATTCTCTGTCTTAAAACGCTTCGAATTAATTAGGGGAGGATTTTCATTTTATGTTTTTCACACAATTATTTAAACCTGCGCCCCACGCGGAACGCTTACCAGCTGATCGCGTTGATAGCGAATACCGTAAATTACGTTTACAAGTATTCTTAGGTATCTTCATCGGTTATGCAGGTTACTACTTTGTTCGAAAAAACTTTTCACTAGCAATGCCATACTTAATCGAACAAGGCTTTAGTAAAGGGGAACTTGGGGTTATCCTTTCGGCAGTATCTATCGCTTACGGATTAAGTAAATTCTTGATGGGTATCGTATCCGATCGTTGTAATCCTCGCTACTTTTTAGCAGCTGGGCTATTTTTATCAGGTATCATTAATATTATTTTCGGCTCATTTTCTTTCATTACAACGAGCATTATACTTATGTTTGTACTTCAGTTTTTAAATGGATGGGTACAAGGTATGGGCTGGCCTCCTTGTGGTCGTACGATGGTTCACTGGTTCTCTATTAGCGAACGTGGTACAAAAATGTCTATTTGGAACGTCGCTCATAATGTCGGCGGCGCGCTTATGCCTTCTCTTGTAACATTAGGCTTATACTTCTTTGCAAATGACTGGAAAAGTATTTTTTACTTCCCAGGTATTCTTTCAATTTTAGTTGGTATTTATGTATTAATTACGATGAAAGATACGCCTCAATCTTGTGGACTACCTTCTATTGAAGAGCATACTGGAGAATATCCACCAGATGAGAAAATAAAAGATCGCGAACGCGAACTTTCGGCAAAAGAAATTTTATTTAAATACGTACTAAACAATAAATTTTTATGGTACATCGCTATTGCGAACGTTTTCGTGTATTTCGTACGTTACGGCGTTGTAGACTGGGCCCCTACTTATTTAGTAGAAGAAAAAAGCTTTACTCATAGTAGCTCACGTACTGCTTACGCTCTATATGAATGGGCTGGTATTCCAGGTACACTTCTTTGCGGATGGATGAGTGATAAACTATTTAAAGGACGTCGTGCACCTGCTGGTATTTTATTTATGGTTGGTGTATTTATCGCAGTTCTTGTTTACTGGTTAAATCCTCCTGGTAATCCAATGGTTGATAGTATCGCACTTGTCGCAATTGGATTTTTAATTTACGGACCGGTTATGTTAATTGGTCTACACGCTCTAGATTTAGCACCAAAGAAAGCTGCTGGAACTGCAGCAGGCTTAACTGGATTCTTCGGTTACTTAGGCGGAGCTGCTTTCGCTAGTGCCGCTATGGGCTTTATCGTAGATGCATTCGGATGGGATGGCGGATTCATCTTATTACTTGCATCTTGCATACTTGCAATGTTCTTCCTTGCCCTTACTTTAAATACAGGGTCAACAAAACAAAAGCAAGCTTAGGTACAAATATTATACTTATCAAAAAAGAGAGGCCATTCTTTCCAGAATGTCTCTCTTTTTTCTACATATAATACTTTTTTCTTACAAAAGATTCATTTCTCTCTTACATATGTGTTAGCGCTTCCAAAGCACTTCAACACCTAATAAAACTGCATTCTACTTTTATATAAAAAGATTTTTGAATATTTTCTCAACTCACACTTGTCAAACATTGTCATTTTATATTAAAATAACAACATACAAAATATTTAGTCTTTTCAGAAAAGATGGAGGGATAGCCATGAAGAATCCACTTCTTCGTATTGAAAACTTGCAAACTTCCTTTCGTATACAAGATCAGTATCATGCAGCAGTTGATAATGTATCCTTAACTGTTCATGAAAATGAAATTGTTGCTATCGTTGGTGAGTCAGGATGCGGAAAAAGTGCACTTGCCCTTTCTATTATGCGACTGCATAATGAGGCAAATACAAAATTACAAGGGCAGATTCACTATAGAGATAAGGACTTACTAAGCATGTCAACCGCCGAAATAAATAAAATACGCGGTTCAAATATCGGTATGATTTTCCAAGAACCCCTTACAGCACTCGATCCTCTTATGACAGTTGGAAAACAAATCGAAGAAAACTTAGACTACCATACAAGTCTTTCAAAAGTAGAAAAAAAAGAACGCACCTTAGAACTACTCCATCAAGTTGGTATTCCAAAACCAGAACTTACATATAAACAATACCCACACGAATTATCTGGCGGAATGAGACAAAGAATTGTTATCGCAATTGCAATTGCTTGTAAGCCCGGACTCATTATTGCAGATGAGCCTACAACCGCTCTAGATGTAACAATTCAAGCGCAAATTTTAGATTTATTACGTTCCATTCAAGAACAAACGAAAATGGGCATCATCTTAATTACACACGATTTAAGCGTCGTTGCCGAAACCGCTGATCGTATTGTCGTTATGTATGCAGGACAAGTTGTAGAAACAGGAACAGTCGAAGAGATCTTTAATAACCCTCTTCATCCATATACTCGTTCCTTATTAAATTCAATCCCGTCTACATCTGCTGAAAAAGAAAAATTACATGTTATTCAAGGCGTTGTACCGACATTAGCTAAGTTACCTCGCACAGGTTGTCGATTCCAAGCACGGATTCCATGGATTAGACCTGATCAACATGAAGAAAATCCCGTTTTACATGAAGTAAATCCAGACCATTGGGTACGTTGCACTTGCTACAAACATTTCAACTTCCAACATAAGAAAGGAGATGACGTAACTCATGGCACTGCTTAAAGTAGAAGATTTAAAAGTACACTTTCCAATTAAAGGTGGTGTTTTCGGTCGTACATTAGATTACGTTCGCGCTGTTGATGGCGTAAGCTTCGAACTACAACCTGGCGAAACGTACGGAATCGTTGGGGAATCTGGGAGTGGCAAATCAACAACTGGAAAAGCAATTATGCACTTAACAAAAGCAACTGGCGGTAGCATTCATTTTAATAATAAAGATTTAACAAAATTAAGTCGCTCAGAACTAAGAGAACAAAGAAAAGATATTCAGATGATTTTTCAAGATCCTTATTCATCCTTAAACCCGAAGAAACGTGTTATGGATATTATCGCTGAACCACTTCGGAATTTTGAGAAACTCTCACCTGATGAAGAGCGTAGAGCTGTTCAAGATTACCTTGATAAAGTTGGCTTAAATCCGGAGTCTATTTATAAATATCCACATGAATTTTCCGGTGGACAAAGACAGCGGATTGGTATTGCACGCGCACTTACACTAAAACCGAAGCTTATTATCGCAGATGAACCTGTATCTGCACTTGACGTGTCGGTACAAGCTCAAGTTTTAAACTTCTTACAAGATTTACAATCTGAACTCGGACTAACATACTTATTTATTAGTCATGATTTAGGCGTAATTCGCCATATGTGTGACCGTATCGGTGTTATGTATCGCGGGCGCATTGTGGAAGAAGCAACTAGTGCTGAAATTTATAATAATCCACAGCACATCTATACGAAGCGTCTAATATCAGCTATTCCTGATATTCGTCCAGAAAACCGCGAGCAACAACGTAAATTGCGTCGTGAAGTAAGCGCTGAGTACGAAAAATCATATGAAAATTATTTCAATGAAAATGGACGTGCTTACGATTTAAAACCAATCTCGCCAACTCACCGGGTGGCATTACCATAAGGGAGTGATAAAACATGTGGAAATTTATATTACGCCGGATTTTAGTTATGATACCACAATTATTCATATTAAGCGTACTCGTCTTTACACTTGCTAAAGCAATGCCAGGTGATGCATTAAGTGGCGCTGAACTAGCAAACCCAAAAGCCGATCCAAAAGTAATTGAAGAACAACGTGAGAAACTTGGGTTAAATGATCCTATTCCCACACAATATGTAAGGTGGATTTCAAATGCCGTACAAGGAGATTTCGGTATTTCTTACGCACATAAAATACAAGTAACAGATATTATTGGGGAACGCCTTGGTAATACAGTGCTGTTAGCTCTTCTAATTCTTATTCTTACTTATTTAATCGCCATTCCACTTGGCGTTATAAGTGGACGTTGGAATGATACGTGGGCTGATCGACTCATTACACTCTATAACTTTTTAGGATTTGGTACACCCCTATTTATTTTTGGATTAGTAATGTTATTCTTATTCGGCTTTTTATACCCAATCTTCCCTACAAGTGGTAGCGTTGATCCACAAGTGGCGGCCGGATCATTTGATTATTATTTAAGTAAATTAAATCATATGATTTTACCAGCTTTATCTGGGGCATTAATTGGCACAGTAGGAACCGTACAATATTTACGAAGTGAAATTATCGATACGAAACATAAAGATTTTGTACGCACGGTAAAAGCAAAAGGTGTACCAGAATCTAAAGTATATTCCAGACATATTTTACGAAATTCATTTTTACCAATCGCAGCATTTTTAGGATATGAAATTACAGGTTTAGTCGGGGGCTCTATTATTCTAGAAAATATTTTCGGCTATCCAGGAATTGGACAACTCTTTTTCCAATCTATCACTCAACGTGATTTCAGTGTCGTAACTGCTCTTGTATTATTTACTGGATTCGCAACGCTACTCGGGACTCTTCTTTCCGATATTATTCTAAGCATCGTTGATCCACGTATTCGTATTGATTAATGGAGGTGAAGAAACGTTATGTTAGCAAATCCTGAAAAACAAACTGAAGTCATTCATTACGAAAAGAGCCCTTCTGGTTTCTCCATTATGTGGCGAGAATTTCGTAAAGATAAACTAGCAATGTTTTCTCTATTCTTTTTAGCTTTAATATTAATAGCCGTTTACACAACTTCATTTATTATGAAGCAAGAAGATATCGTCCGAGTCGATCTGTTCGCCATTTATGATCCTCCTACCGCTGAACATTGGTTAGGAACTGATTATGGAGGTCGCGATATTTTCGGACAACTAATTATTGGTACACGTAACTCCTTTACAGTTGGTTTAGCTATCACTCTTTTATCAACCCTTATCGGTCTTACGATGGGACTAATTGCTGGCTATTTTGGAGGAGTTGTCGATAACATCATCATGCGTTTTATCGACTTTATGATGATTTTACCATTCTTAATGATTGTTATCGTATTTATTTCACTTGTTCCAACTTTCAATATTACTACATTTATTCTCATAATGACGGCTTTCTTATGGGTCGGAAAAGCAAGGCTTATACGCTCTAAAGTATTAACTGAGAAAGAACTTGATTACGTATCTGCATCCAAAACGTTAGGAACACCAAATTGGAAGATTATCTTCCAGCAAATATTACCTAATTTAAGTTCTATTATTATCGTAAATATTACATTAAATCTTGCTGGTAACATCGGGATTGAATCTAGTTTGACTTACTTAGGATTTGGTCTACCAGAAAGTACACCGAGTCTTGGTACACTTGTAAGTTACGCAACAAACCCAGATGTATTGCAAGAAAAATGGTGGATTTGGTTACCCGCATCAATCATGATTTTAGTGTTGATGCTGTGTATAAATTTTATTGGTCAAGCGTTAAAGCGTGCGGCTGATGCGAGACAAAGAAAAGGATAAGGGTGGAGAAGTTATGAACAAACCGAAACTGTACAAAGTATTAAGTACACTTGCTGCTTCAACATTATTACTATCTGCATGTGGTGGTGCTGATAGCGGTAGTAAAAAGGCAAACACAAAAAAAGTAGAAACAAATAAATTTAGTGCTGCTGTAAAAAATGACGGTAAAGAAATTAAAGACGGATCATTAACTTATGGACTCGTTTCAAATTCACCTTTCGCTGGTGTTTTAAGTAGAGTATTGTATGAAGTTGCTCCAGATTCAGAGATTATGGATTTCTTTGATGAACAATTATTAGCTACAGATAAAAACTGGGAAATTACAAATGACGGTGCTGCAACTTATACAATCTCTGAAGATAAAAAAACAATTACAATTAAGATTAAAGATAATGTAAAATGGCACGATGGTAACCCTGTAACAGCTGAGGATTTAGAATATTCTTACTTAATTATTGGTAATAGTAAATATACAGGTATCCGTTACGATACACAAATGCAAATGATTGAAGGTATGGAAGAATATCACACTGGAAAAGCTGACAAAATTTCTGGTATTAAAGTAGTCGATCCAAAAACAATTTCCATTACTTATAAAGAAGTAAACCCTTCACTAAAAACTGGTATTTGGACATATCCTACACCTAAAAAATATTTAGGGGATGTACCAATTGAAAAACTAGCTGAATCAGATAAAATCCGTCAAAATCCAATTGGATTCGGTCCATTTAAAGTGAAGAAAATCGTTCCTGGTGAATCAGTTGAGTATGAGCGTTTTGATGATTACTGGGGCGGCAAACCTAAGCTGAAAAATGTAACATTAAAAGTTGTAAATCCATCTATTGTTAGTGCATCTCTGAAAAAAGGTGATATTGATATTGCAGCAATTACTGCTGATCAATATCCGAACGTAAGTAAATTAAAAAACACACAACTAATTGGTAAAACTGACCTTGCTTACACTTATATCGGATTTAAGTTCGGACATATGGACAAAGCAAAGAATGAAGCTGTAATGGATAACGATAAGTTCAAAGACGTTCGTTTACGTCAAGCGATGGCACATGCAATTGATAGAGAAAAATTAGGAGAGAAAGTATATCACGGACTTCGCGTTCCAGCTAACTCTCCAATTCCACCATCTATGCCAAAGTACCATAATAATGATGTTGGTGCGTATAATTTCGATGTAAATAAAGCGAAAAAACTATTAGATGAAGCTGGGTATAAAGATAAAAATGGTGATGGATTCCGTGAAGATCCAAAAGGTAATGAATTGAAGATTAACTTCTTAACTAGTAGTGGTAGTGAAACAAGTGAACCGCTGGCTAAATTCTACATTCAATCTTGGAAAGATATCGGCTTAAAAGTAGAACTTGTTGATGGACGCTTACACGAATTTAATGCTATGCGTGACATGATTAAAAAAGATGATCCGAAGGTTGATATTTTTGCCGGTGCTTGGAACACTGGCTCTGACCCTGACCTTTCTGGCCTATGGGGAAAAAATGCCGGATTCAACTACCAGCGCTGGGTAAATGATGAAAATACGAAGTTATTAGACGCAGGATTATCAGAAAAAGCTACTGATGAAAAATATCGTAAAGAAGTATACGATAAATGGCAAAAATTAATTCATGACGAAGCACCGATGATTCCAATTCATTACACATTTGATTTAACAGGTGTTAATAAGCGCGTAAAAAATTATGATGTCAACACTGAAGTGAATCAAATAACTTCACATTGGAAAGACGTTACTGTAACAAGTGAGAAGCCAGAAGTAGAAAAATAATCATAAAAATAGCTCTTAGCATCTACATACATGCTAAGAGCTATTTTTTATTTTCATTGCTGTTCCTACTAATGATAACAACCAATTCCTTCCCTACTCTAATATTAAAAAATTTGATGAAACACCTTTATTAAAACAGCTAACGTAACAGATGCAGCAAATCCCCCTAGACAAATTAAGCTTACCCCTTGACTATATGACAAATTTTGAAATGATTTCATTGCTTCCATCCTCCCTATCTCCCCTGTGATACTTTTATTTTACCAATGGGAAAAATTTCATAACATCGATTTCTCTAACAACTAACTTACAAATTTGTAAGTTAACATCTTTTCAACTTATATATCTATTATTTCCACAAATAAGAGTCATTTATACATAAAAAAGACCTCAGTTATCCTAAGGTCTTCGTTACATTCTATTTCATTTTATAATCATCACCGGACATTTCACTCGTTTTGCTATTTTATGACTTACACTACCAAGCACCATCTCTTGCAATGTATTTAGCCCTCTGCTTCCAGCAATAACAAGATCTATATCTCCTGTATTTACATATTGAACAATTGTATCTCCAGGATCACCATGTAATATCGTAATTTTATAAGAAATGTTCTCTTTCTTTAATAAAACTTCAATCTCTTTTAATTTATCTTTTCGACTAGCCGATATTGTTTCTAAATCTGTTTGACCTTGTATAATATCTGATTTTGCCGTTCTATTATCTACTACGTACACAACTTCAACATTTGTTTCTTTGCTATATTTCGCAATATATGTTGCATGTTCCGCTGCTCGAAGTGCATGTTCAGAACCGTCACATGCTAATATAATTTGTTTGTACATATGCTGAATCCCCTTTTCGTTATCCTACTCGTATTATATAATAAAGCCCCCTAAAAAGGAGGCTTTTAACTAGCAATTCTTTTATTATAAGTAGCTAAATTTGCAACAAGTTTTGAGCTACGTTCATTTAATCCTGTTATACTTACTTTCACACCACTTTGTTCATACTTCATGATAACTTTATCAATTGATGCCACTGCTGAATCATCCCATACGTGCGCATGAGTAAAATTCATTTCAATTTCTTTTACATCTTCATTAAATGAAAAATTATTTATGAAATCGGCTGTAGATGCAAAGAAAAGTTGACCGTGAATTTCGTATATTTTCTTATTTTCAATATATAAATGTTTCACGTGAATCTTTGCCATATTGAATGCAAATAACACCGCACTAATTACTGTTCCGATAATTACACCTAATGCTAAATTATGTGTAATTAAGACAATCACAACTGTTACAATCATAACAAATGCGTTTCCTTTTGGTACTTTATGAATCGTTGTTACAGAGTTCCAATCAAACGTTCCGATTGAAACCATAATCATAACCGCAACTAAAGCTGCCATCGGAATATGAACGACATAATCTCCTAAAACGAATAGTAATACGATTAAAAATCCGCCCGCTACAAATGTTGATAGGCGACCTCGTCCACCTGATTTAATATTAATAACAGATTGACCGATCATTGCACATCCTGCCATTCCTCCGAAAAATCCAGCAACGATGTTTGCGATCCCTTGTCCGCGTGCCTCTTTATGCTTATTACTTTCTGTATGCGTCATATCATCTAAAACTGAAGCTGTTAATAAAGACTCTAGTAAACCAATGATTGCAAGCATAACTGCATAAGGTAAAATAATCCCTAATGTTTCTAATGTAAATGGCACATCAGGAATACTAAAGAACGGTAATTCTTTCGGTAGGCTTCCCATATCCCCTACTGTTTTCAACTGTAATCCGCTCATAAGTGCAATACTCGTCACAATAATAATTGAAATAAGCGTAGAAGGTACAGCCGTTGTAATACGTGGAAATAAATATATAATTGCAAGTCCTAATACAACGAGTGCATACATTTGCCAAGTTGCATTTTTAAAATGCGGTAATTGCGCTGTAAAAACTAAAATTCCAAGTGAATTTAAAAAACCACTCATAACAGATTTCGGAACAAACTTCATAAATGAGCTCAGTTTGAACACGCCAAAAATAATTTGGACGATACCTGTTAATATTGTTGTAGCAAATAAATATTGCAAACCATGATCTTTAACAAGCGTTACCATTAATAATGCCATTGCACCTGTTGCAGCTGAAATCATTCCAGTTCTTCCGCCAACAAATGAAATAGTAACCGCAATACAAAAGGCTGCGTATAGTCCAACTGTCGGATCCACGCCTGCAATAACAGAGAAGGCTATCGCTTCAGGGATTAATGCTAAAGCAACGACAATTCCTGATAACACGTCCCCTCTCACATTAGAAAACCAGTCATTTTTTATCGTTTGAAACAAAATACCACTCCTCTACTCCTTTATAATTTGATTTTCTCCATAAGAAAATCTAGCCGACTGCACGAAAGCTATTATATAACGAGTAGAAGATTTTTTGCTATGTAAAAGTTTCCTAAAAAAGATGTTACCTTCGTAGCTTCTTTTCCTAGAATATCAGGAAGACTTTAAATATACTATCACCTATTGTTGATTTAACGTACAACGATTTCGGATTCTACCGTATGTCAAATGAAGAGAACTTTGTTTGGATGGATGAAAAATGCACATGTAATTCAGCTCATTTAATTGAGTAGTCCAAGGATCAAGATATTAGCTACTCAAGGAATTCATTTACATTTCTATGGATATTTCCACTTCATATATGAGGTTTAGTTTGGAGGGTTTAGGATTAGAGGAGTTTATGCTAATTTAATGAAATTAGTAAAAGCACTCTTTCGAGTGCTCATTTTATGCAGATACAGTTGCTTTATCCTTACGGAATATGCCCATTAATCCACCGATTAATAATAATACGCCTGGTAATAAGTAAATTATAGAAATACAAATAAATCCACCGATAGCAGCCACAGTCATCATAATACCGCCAACCTTCGCTTTACTTCTTACCATAACAGATCCAACAATTCCTAAGATTGATAGAGCCACAGCCCCCCAACCTAAGCCAATAACAGTATTTGCTCCATCAGCTTCAAAAGCAGCTCCCATACCGCCGATTAATAAAGCAACAAATGCACAAATAATACCAAAAATACCTCCAATAAGACCTAATACAAATTCAGCTGTTCTTTTCATCTTAATCTCTCCTTATTTAGCAACTTCAAATTCAAATTTCACTGATTTCTCGTCAAATGTAAATGTAGGTTTAAATGTACCAACAAACTTATCGCCTTCTGGTACATCAAATAACATTTTGTTTGTAATTTGGTTACCTGGCGCAATATTTTCGTTTATAAACGTATTTTCCCCACCAAAGTACTCTTTGAATTGGTTGCCGTTAGTATCAGCAATTTTTAATTCAGAAGTTCCAAAATATATATCTTTTTTGCCATTATTTTTAGCATTAAAAGCGATTTCTAGTACTTTCCCTTTTTCAGCTTTTACGTATTCGTTAGGCTCAACGAATTTAGCTGAACTGAAAGTAAGTTGTAGGCCATTAACTTCTACCGTATCTCCAATTTTATAAATCTTGCTTTCAGCTTTTTCCTTTTTATCTTTCTTTTCAGCCTGTTTAAGAGCATCGTTTTTACTCACTTCTTTAACTTCAGTTTCACCACAAGCAGCTAAACTAAAAGCAAGTGCACCTGTTAAAGCAATAGTACCCAATTTTTTATACATTTCTTTTCCTCCGATTATGTAAAATGTAAGATTTCCGAAACTATCATAACAGAAACAGTTACAACTTTTTTGTCATATTTTGTCGAGGAAAATAAAAAAAGACGCTATCAGTAGCGTCTTTTCTCATTTCATTAATGTCCACCGTGTCCTTGACCACTTTCCTGAACAATTTCTAACCTCTCATCTAGTATTCCTTGTGTTTCAAATGAAATATCACTCGTACTTCCTAATAAGAAGCCATGATTATATGGTCCAAGTGTTGGATCATCTTTAAACTTCGGCTGAATAGTAGCAAGGAAGTCATACACTGGTTGTGAAGCTTTCCCTTCTTCTAACAAGACAACAGGTGCGTGTTTACCCATATGTGAAAAAGGTGCCCCAGCAACTGCTAAATCTGGTGTTTTGCTTGAAACAAATGATAAACCGTGACCAGGTTTTGTGAATCCCCAGCCAAATTTTGTTTTTTCATCTTTAAACTTCGCAAATGCGATAGAATTTTCTGTTGGATTCTCACCGCAAATACGCGTTACTTTCCCGTATTTGCTTAACTCTTTTTCTACTTCTTTTGAAACAATTTTTTCTGGTCCTAGTAAATATATATTTGCTTTATCTTTTCTCATCTTTAATGCCTCTATTGTCGCTTCTGGCACTTTATTCTTTTCTGTATAGAGTAGTGGTTCCGGCATATGAGAAATCCAGTTTACAGCGGGGGTTGTATATAAACGTCCTTCTTCTTCAGACGAACCGATAATAACACTATTTGGGTAGCTTCCTGTTATATCGGCATACTCCTTATCAACATCTTTCGCAAATATAGCTGGGTTCGTTTCTTTTATTTGTTTTACTTTATAACCTTTTAATTGTTCAAGCGCGCTAGTACCTACATCCCCCATCACCATAATTTGTGTTCCATCTCTCGTTCCGATTGGATTTAATCGTTTTATTTCTTTTAACGTCATTTCTGGTATCTTTTCTTTTTCTATAAATAAAATCGGTCCGTTATTCGGATGATGAATAAGGTCTGCACTCGCAATACCTAATTGCCACTCGCTCACTGGTACTAAAATAACAGCACCTGGCTGGTTCTCTTTATGGGTTGCTGGCCATATCGTTTGCGAAGTTAACACTGCCATTTTTAGGGGGTCATTTGTATTTAACCTCGTTACATTTTTTAGACTTGTCGTTAATAAATCATTCGATGCCCCTTGGTTCATTTCTTTTGGCGCGGTTACTTCCTGATTCATTTTCATTTCCTTTTGCTCTGTTTTCTTCTCTTTTGTAGATTCATGATTTTTATGGTCTGTATTCGTTTGCCCACATGCAGCAAGACCAACTGCTGTAATTATTGTTATCCCAAAAATTCGGGTCATTTTTTTCACTATACCGCCTCCGTATTAATCATTTTTGAGCCAATATGATTACCCAAAATGTCATTTCAACTCCACAATAACAAGCAATTCTGAAGAAATTATGCAGACACATCATAATCTGCACCATTTCTTCATGATTTTGCATTACACTTTAAGTAACGATTATAAATATGGAGGGCTCTCTATGATTGATATACTGCTCGTAGACGATGAACCGAGAATGCTTGAATTATTAACGCTTTATCTTACTCCAATTGGATATAACTGCGTATGTGCGACTTCCGGAGAAGAAGCTATTTTACATATAGAAAATCGAAACTTTAAATTTGTTTTACTCGATATTATGATGCCAAAGATGGACGGATGGGAAACGTGCAAAAGAATCCGTTCATTTAGTAACGTTCCTATTATTATGGTTACCGCTCGTGATCAAACAGTAGATGTCATCCAAGGATTAAAACTCGGAGCGGATGATTACGTAACGAAACCTTTCCATGAAGAAGAACTTTTCGCAAGAATTGAAGCCGTTTTAAGACGTACAAATGAACATAAACAAATCCAATATCACGGTATTGTATGGGATGAAACAAAACACTTCGCTTCTGTACATAATGAAGAACTTCTTCTCACACCGATCGAATTCTCTTTACTCGGGTTATTTTTACGCCATGTGAATTATGTATTAAGCCGTGATCAGCTCATTGAACGAATTTGGGGATTAAACACAAATACAGAAGATCGCACAATCGATTCACATATTCGTAATTTGCGTGATAAATTGCGAAAAGCAAATTTCCCTATTGATCATCATTTAAAAACTGTGTATGGGGTAGGTTATAGGTGGGTTGATACCGAATATTTAGGAGCGAAACAATGAAGCGAATTTCTATTCAATTCGGATTTTATTTTTTAATTGTTACAATTTTAATTGAAAGTGTTCTCTTTATTTTGCTTTATTATAGCCTCGTAAACACTAGAGTAAATGAAGAAATGACGGCTTTATTGAAGCGAGGAAATAGTCACCGGGATGTACTTGAAAAATATTATGATGAACAAACCATCTCTCACGTAGCATTAATGGAATCTGAAGCTGAAACAACTGTCGTTATTACAAATACAAATAAAAAAATACTAGCTAAATCTAACGAAATAAACACGACTATAAACGATCATATTAGTAAAATGCAAACTCGAACAGACCATAATGGAGCGATTATAGAAAATCATTGGAAAACATCTAATTATATATGTACAGTTAGCCCCATTGTGGTAGATGGAAAACATAAAGGCTATGTGTACATGTTTCTTGGAACAGAATCAATTGAAAAGTTGGTTAATGGATTAACGAAACAATTCATTATTGCTGGTATCATCACGTTTCTACTCACAGTCATCACAATTTTCCTATTATCACGTTTATTAACAAAACCATTGTTACACATGAAACATGCCACTGAAAAAATGAGTAAAGGCGATTTGTCCGTTTCGTTAACGACTACTCGAAATGATGAAATTGGTGAACTAGCATCATCTATTCAAACGCTCGCAAATGATTTACATTATATGAAAACAGAGCGAAGTGAATTTCTAGCAAGTGTTGCTCACGAATTACGAACACCTTTAACATACGTACGAGGCTATGCTGACATTGCTTTAAAAGAAAGCACCTCTCCTGAGCAACGTTTGCGATATTTATCAATTATAAAAGATGAGTCTGATTACATTACAAACTTAGTTCAAGATTTATTTTCACTTGCACAAATGGAGCAACATAACTTTTCTATTCAAGTAAAGGAAGTGCATTTACACACCTTCCTTACTCGCATAGCTGAAAAAGTAAACGCCATGTATAAAGAAAGATACATTAAAGTTTCTTTCTCTTGTTCTCCTACACTGCTAGTAAACTTAGATGAACAGCGATTTGAACAAGTTATAGTAAACATTTTAAATAACGCTTATAGACATTCAAAAGAACATTCTCATATAAACATTTCTATTACAGAAGAACATAAACGTATCTCCATTACAATTGAAGATGAAGGCGAAGGCATTCCTCCTGAAGACCTCCCTCACATTTTCGACCGCTTTTATCGTGTTGATAAAGCTAGATCACGAGCTACAGGTGGAACTGGTTTAGGACTATCTATCGTGAAGGAAATTGTAGAGCTACACGGCGGGAATATTACAGTAACGAGTGAAGTCAATCACGGGTCTTGCTTTATAATTTCATTACCATCTATAAAGAAACACGACTATCATCAGTAGTCGTGTTTCTTTATCATTTTACTTTATAATATAAATTTACAAATTGCCCAAAACGTTTCGTATCCGTTAAAGTTAAATTAATTTCTGGATTCTTTTCTTTAAATAATGGGACACCTGAGCCTAATATATGCGGTGTAATCGTAACAA
Source organism: Bacillus sp. ok061 (assembly GCF_900108285.1). NCBI lineage: Bacteria > Bacillati > Bacillota > Bacilli > Caryophanales > Bacillaceae > Bacillus > Bacillus sp. ok061. The sequence continues at coordinate 80,529 of NZ_FNUW01000009.1, forward strand.
TATATTCATCAATTAGATTATTTTTAAAGAATTCTCTCAGTAGCTCTCCTCCACCAACCATCCATATTTTAGATCCATCTTGTGCTTTTAACCTTTTTGTAAACTCCACTACATCTTCATTTACAAACTCTACATGTCCGTTCGTGCCTTTTTCTGAATTAGAAAACACATAACATTTTTTATCTAAATACGGGAATGTCTCTGTATGCTCTACTACATAATCATACGTTCTCTTTCCCATTATTATTGTATCAATTGTTTCATACATTTCTGTATAACCGTTATCTCCCTCTCCTTCGGTTTCCATTAACCACTGTAAATCATCATCTTCTTTCGCAATATATCCATCCAAGCTAGCGGCTATAAATAAAACTATTTCACGTGACATATTTTTTCCTCCTTACATCTCATCTTGATAACATTATGCTGTAAACAATATACTAACAATAAAACACGACAATTTATGTCATGTTTAAAAAGAAAAAAGGTGATACATTTGTCAAAAGCTAAACGCTTATTAGATATTCTTATATTTGCTTCTGCAAAAAAAGCATTTACAGCTCAAGAAATAGCCGATGAATTTAATATTTCCGTTCGTACTGTCCATAGATATATTTTAGATTTAAGTGATATGGGATTACCCATTTACGCTGAACAAGGTCGCAACGGAGGATATAAAGTATTAACGAATAGAGTAATTCCGCCTATTTTATTTACCGAAGAAGAAGCAGTCTCCATCTTTTTTGCCTTTCAATCTTTAAGCTACTACAGAGACTTACCTTTTAACACAGAAATAAATTCCGTTACACATAAACTATATAGCTCCCTACAACATGATGCGAAAGCGAAAGTTGATAAAATACGTTCTTATATCGCCTTTTGGAATCCGAAGAGAACAATTGATACACCACTTTTAAACGAAGTGTTAACAGCGGCGATTGAAAATAAAAATTTACACTTTCAATACGAATCTAAATCCGGGGTAAAAACAAAACATGTTCATCCTATCGGTGTATATGCTCATGACGGGCTATGGTACTTACCGTCCTATGACTATGATAGGAAAAAAGTATTACTGTATCGTATCGATCGTATTCTTTCTATATTATCAACGGAAGAAAATGAGGATACATTCATGAATTTAGAAGAGTGGTTTGCCTCTAACTCTAACGTAGTACACAGTCCTACTCAGTTACATGTTTTACTGACAACAGAAGGCGTACGCCAATGTAAAAGCGTTCCTTATCTTGAGGAATTCGTTATAGTAAACGAGGATGGGACAGGATATATAAATTCAACAATTGATAAAGGTGAGATTAACTTTATTACTCCTTTATTTTATAGACTTGGAAAAGATGCAAAAGTTTTAGAACCGAAAGAATTGATAGATGGTTTACGTATACGTGCGAAAGAAATTTTACATATGTATGAAGACGAAAAAAGCTGCTAAATATAAGCAGCTTTTTGTGTATTTGTTCCTATTGTTTTGACTGTTGACGAATATCAATCCACCAACGATATGACGCATTCATATTTTCAGTACTTCCATTCCCTCTGTAATGGAAAGCATCCAAAAAGATTGAATCTAGTTTATCTTCATCTACAAAGTAACCTAAGTTAACTTTTACCGTTTCTCCTGGTCGGATACTGCCAATATTGTAGAAGCTTTTCCCATCTCCGTGAGGCTCTAAATAATCAACTTCTCCCGTCATAATACGCGTTGCATCCATTCCCTCTTCTTTAGCGTATTTCCATGCATTCCCTTCAAATTTAAGCTGCTTTATGGATGGATGCATATAGATTTCTTCTGTCTCCTGTTTACCAATATTTCTCACTGTTGTTGTCAAGTAGACAAATTTAACATTAACTAATTGCGAATCTACTAATGTATCAATTGAATCTTTACCATTCCCTAATTTATATACATCCCGTCTGTACGATAGCAGTTTTCCCGTCTGATCTAAAGCCTTCTTCTTGCTTAATATCCCTAGGCCAAGTTCATTAAAGTTCTCTTTTTTAAAATCTTTAATCGAATCAAAAACTTCAACTTTTTCTATCACATATTCAATTTGGCTGTTATCCATAGATATCGTTACTGGAACCTTTTGCCCTATATGAAATAGTCGTTTGCTATCTTTTTTCAAAGGAATCACTTTAGATTTTTTAGGTTCATCCGCTTGGCTAAAATACTTTTTATCATAATTTGATATATGTGATGCCTTTTCTTTTGACGTGGGCTCAAGTGAAATATTCCCTAAGACATCTATCATTTGTTCTTCATTTATAACTGATCCAATAAAACTTTCTAACATAATCCCTTCTTTCTCAAAAAAGAGAAAGACCTTCCTATCAAACATTACATTGTTGTTTCCAGTTTCTTTATGAACAATTACTGCTTTCTTGCCACCTATCTCTTTTTCTTCGTAGCTTTTTGAATATAAAGTTTGAAAGTCCGCATTTTCCCCTACTCTCCAAAGACTAAATGAAAAGCCTCCATTTGCGTCGTTATCTTTAAATGAATATTTCATAGCAGAGTCATCAATTGCTTCCATATTTTCTGGTAATTTATCAATTTTCAGCTTATACCACTTATCAGCCTTTTTCGTGTCCTTATTTGTTACCGACACATTTACTTCATAATTTTGTTTTTGAACAATCATATTATAGACTTTTACTGCACCAAAAACGGTTGTCGGCATACCAATCAATAAGCAGGCAGCAGCGATTAACATACGATGTCTTTTACTCTTTTTCTGTGGTCGCTCGCCCTTCAGCTTCATTTCCTCCATAAACAGTTTCTTTTTGCGCGTATATGTATGTGAAAATTCATGTTGTTCTTCGGATTTATCAAAATCATCTAAAGCAATTTTTTCAGCAAGTTCATATATTTCTTTGGAGTTCTTTGAATTCGTCATGTTGTATACCTCCTATCATATTTTGGACTCGTTTTCGAGCGCGTTCAAACTGCTTGCGGACATTAGCCTCCGTAATCCCCATGACACTTGAAATTTCTTGATACGTTAAGTTATAGAAGACTTTGTACTTAAACACCTGTCTATTAGATTCGTTTAACTCTTTTAGCAATGCATCAATTTGAACCTCAGACATTTTACGTTTTTCCCACTCTTCAATATTTTCATCTACTGCTTCTACAGATTCTCTTTCATATTCTTCTAAAAATGTTTCATGTCGTTTGTTTTTCCGGTAACTATCAATCGCCTTGTTTTTCGCAACCCTCAAAATGTAGCATTTAAGCTCTTGCGTGTTCAAGATATGGAGCTTTTCCAAGTTCTTATAAAGAGTAATAAACGTCTCTTGAACTGCATCTTCTGCCTGCTGAATATTATTTAAAATAGAATAAGCTACATAATAAATTTTTTGTTCATACAACTCGTATAGCTCTTCCATCTTTTCGTAATCATTGTTTGTACCTTTCATATAATTCCTCCTCTCATTCTATATAACGAATGAGCAATATACTTTGTGACACTGAAAAATCTTTTTATAGATAAAATTTAATAATAGAATAAACAAAAGCTCAATTTCTCTATTTTAACTGAGAAATTGAGCTTTTGTTTATTAGAATTTTCCTGCCTATTCCATTAAGAACATCACACTTACACCTTTTCAGTAAGCAGTATTTGTTCTATCGCTTCTTTTAACAAATTCTTTGTCTCTTCAAAGTTATAACTCTTCTTTTCTCCCGGTTGTACCGTATAAAACTCAGCAAATGAGCGCTCTTTATATCTCGGGACAACATGCATATGATAGTGCGTGAGTTCGTTAAATATTCCACCATTCTGACAAATTGTAATTCCGTCCGGTTCATATACTGACTTAATCGCTTTTGTAATAATCTTAGAAGCATCCATAATTGATTTTGCTACAACATCATCTAATTCGTCTACTTCTAACACATGCTGCTTCGGCACAATTAAAGTATGCCCCGGATAGAAAGGTGCATGATCTAAAAAGCACGTTACATAGTCATCTTCATATACTTTATATATTTTTTCCTCTTCGTTTGCTAATTTACAACCCAAACAGTCCATTACACTTTCCCCTCTTTCTAAAACATAAAAACGTGAGAATACGGATCTCACGTTTTTATGTTTCACTTTATTAGTTCAATTGTTTCCGTAACTTTTATACTATCTTTTACCGATTGAACAATCGTACAATTTTTCACTGCAAGTTGCAGCGCCTTGTCCAACTGCTCTTCTGTAATGTTTTGTGCTTTAATTTTATAGTGCAAATGAACACTTTCAACTGGTTTTGATAAAGCTTCACTTCTACCAATTTCAGTTTCAATCGTAAACGTATCGTATGTAATACGTTTCTTTTCTAAAATTGTTCGAAAGACAATTGCACTACATCCTGCGATAGAAGAAATGAGTAATTGTAACGGTGAATATCCATTTTCTTTTCCAATCGCTAATTGACCATACGATAAATCTGCTTCTATATCATCGTGTTTGATTGTTAGTTTCATTTGTTTTGTCCATCTCCACTTTCATCGGTTTCTGCCGTTTCTTACTAATATAATAATAATATATATAGCAGAAAGTGATAAATGGAATACCGCAGTATAATGCCATTCTTTGTTCAGGAATAAACGCTAAACTAATAACAACGATGCTATTTGTAATTAAAGCTAAAATTGGAACAATCGGGTATAGTGGTGTTCTATACTTTAAGTCCTCTAACTTTCCTCCGCCTTTTATATACTGACTTCTAAAGCGAAGTTGCGATAGAGCAATAATGATCCAACTTGAAACAGCCGATAAACCAGCTATCGATAATAAGTACATGTATACTGTATCTTCAGCAAGGAAACTTGTGAATAGGGATAATCCAGCTACCGCAATCGTTACAACTAACGCTGTAATTGGAATACCACGTTTATTTACTTTCTTGAAAGAAGTTGGTGCCATTCCTTCATTTGCAAGTGACCATAATATACGAGTTGCCGCATATAATCCTGAATTCGCTACAGATAGTAACGCTGTAATAATAACGAAGTTCATAATATCAGCTGCGTATGGAATACCGATTTTATCAAATACGACTACGAATGGACTTTCAATTACCCCTGCTTCTTTCCAAGAAATTAACCCTACTAAAATTGTCATTGTTAAAATGAAGAATAACATAATGCGCCATACTGTATTACGAATTGCACGTGGAATTGTTTTTTCTGGATTTTCACTTTCTCCCGCTGCAATTCCGATTAACTCTGTTCCTTGGAACGAGAAGTTAACTGTAATCATTGTAAGTAATACGGCAGCTAGTCCATTCGGGAAAAGTCCACCATCGCTTACAAAGTTAGAGAAAAGAGGTGCTGCTTCTTTTCCGTCATATGATATAAACCCTAATAATGCACCACCACCAAGAACAACAAACGCAAGAATTGTCACTACTTTAATACTAGAGAACCAAAATTCTAATTCAGCATAACTTTTCGCCGAAATTGCGTTTGAAGCATATAAAATAACGCCGAATACGAGACACCATACCCAAACATCAACATTTGGAAACCATCTTTTCATCATTAAACCGATTGACGTTAATTCTAGACCCACTGTTACTGCCCAGCCGAGCCAGTATAACCAGCCAATCATAAAGCCCGTTCCTGGTCCAATAAACTTCGTTGCATACTTTTGGAAAGATCCTGAAACCGGCATCGCTACCGTTAACTCTCCAAGACAAAGCATTGTTAAATACATAATAAATCCGCCTACTAAATATGAAAGGATGGCTCCCCCTGGTCCAGCCTGATTAATAGTGTAACCTGAACCTAAGAAAAAACCAGTTCCGATTACACCACCAAGTGCGATCATAAATAAATGTCTACTCTTCATCGTGCGATGTAATTTCTCATTCGTTGGTTGCTGCATCTAAATCCTCCCCCTACCATACCCCTATATCTTGTTAAAATTTTCTGATAATAAAAATATACACGAAAGCGATTACAATTTCTATATAAAATTAAAACTTTTCTGATAAAATAATGTAAAAAATCTAATTATCGCAAGATTTAGATTCTATTTAGAGGAAAATAAGGATAATCAAGGAAAAAACCCTCACATATATTGTAAGGGTTAACTGAGTTCTAATCTTCTGGATAAAATTGATAAACTATAATTTACGATAAAGTACATACAAGCTACTAATATAAATGTTGGAATCATGTAATTCACATTTTGCCCGCTAATAATTTGAGCATTATGCATAAGCTCAGGGAGTGATATAACAACCGCTAGCGACGTATCCTTCAGCAATGAAATAAATTGACTGACAAGCGGCGGAACCATTCTCCTTAATGCTTGTGGCAAAATAATATGCCAAAGCGCTTGAACATACGTTAATCCCGAAGATCTTGCGGCTTCAACCTGCCCTTTTTCAATAGACAATAGACCACTTCTAACAATTTCAGATATCATTGCTGCTTCAAATATTGTTAAAGCAACAATTGTTGCTGTTATAATTTCTAATTTCAAGCCTGCTTCTGGAAGTGCAAAATACGTGAAAAATATAATTAAAAGTAGTGGTAAATTTCGAATTACTTCAACGATAATTCCTAATACTTGTGAGACGACAGGTATTTTCATGTAGCGCAATATCCCTATTACACTACCAATAATAAAGCTAAGTACAATTGCTACAAGCGCTACCTCTAATGTTATAAGTAATCCTTTTAATAAAAATAGAATATGATCTCCTGTAATTGCTCCCTTGAAATCCATTTACACCGCCCCCTTTGCCAAGCGTTTTTCTAAATAACGCACTAGCATACTGAGCGGAATTGTTAATATTAAATAAAACATCCCGACAAATATATAAACATCAAACGTAACAAACGTCTTCGTTGAAATTAAATCGCCTTGATACATTAAATCAGCACCAGCAATAATTCCAAGTATTGAGGAGTTTTTAACTAAATTGAGAAATTGGTTTCCTAAAGGGGGAATTACAATTTTCACAGCTTGGGGTAAGACAACATAATACATCGCCTGCACATACGTTAGCCCTGAAGAGCGAGCTGCTTCCATTTGCCCTTTCGCAACTGATAAAATACCAGCACGAATTACTTCTGCAATAAAAGCTGCCGTATATACCGTAAGCGTAACTGTTCCTGCTACAAAACCATTTAAAGTAATTCCTATTACAGGTAAAGCAAAATAGAATATAAATGCAATTAATACGAGTGGAATATTTCTTACAAACTCCACAAAAGCAGATCCTATCCAATTTAAAATACGAATAGGTGCAATACGCATTACTGCCAAAATTACTCCTAAAATAAAACTGCCTATCAATGCAATTACACTAGACATAACTGTATATTTAAATCCTTCTAAATACATATCAATGTTATTCGTTAATATAGAAAAATCAGGCACATATTCTCCCCTCTTTCTTTACAAGAAGAGGATGAGTACTCTCATCCTCCCACTTTTACTATCTATTTTTCTGGTTTTTGTCCAATCCATTTCTCATATAATTTGTCATACTCCCCGCTTGCTTTCATGTCTTTAATTAAAGTATTAATCTCTTTCGTTAAATCATCTGCCCCTTTTTGCACTGCAATTCCGTACGGTTCATCTGTGAAAATTTTTCCTACTACTTCATAATTAGAATCTTGTTTTGCCATTCCGTAAAGGATCGCATTATCTGTCGTTAACACATCACCTTTACCTGCCTTTAACGCTGTAAATGCTTCACTATAATTTTCAAATTCTAATACAGTCGCTTCTGGTGACTTTTGACGAATGTTATTTGTAGATGTTGATCCTTTTACAGCTAATACTTTAACGCCTTGTTTTATATCATCGACACTCTTAATATTGCTTCCTTTTTTCACAAGTAACGATTGTCCTGCTTTAAAATATACATCTGAAAAATCCACTTCTTTTTTGCGTTCTTCCGTAATTGTCATTGTTGCAATAATTGCATCAATATCACCATTTTTCAGCATTGGAATACGTGTTTTAGACGTTACTTCTTTCAGCTCTAGCTTCTTTTCATCTCCAAGAATCTTTTTCGCAAGTGCCTTCGCGACATCAACATCGAATCCTTCTACCTGCCCTGTTGAAGGATTTTTTAATCCAAATAAATTCGTATCATTCTTCACCCCAACTACTAATTTCCCTCGTTTCTTAATTTGCTCAACAGCCCCGCCTTGCTTCGTATTTGTTTCCTTTGCCTCATCTTTCTTACTTCCGCATCCAGCAACAACAAGCACGAATAAACATGAAAATACGATTAAAGTAAATAATTTTTTCATTTTAAGCATGAAATTCCTCCTCTAATGATTTAGCACCCGACTTAAAAATAAACGAGCTCTTTCTTGTTCAGGATGTACAAAAAATTGCGCCGGTGTTGTATCTTCAATAATTTGACCATCATCCATAAATAAAATCCGATCTGCTACTTCTCGCGCAAATCCCATTTCATGAGTGACAACGACCATTGTCATCCCTTCTTTAGCCAGCGCTTAACATCAAGTACCTCTCCAATCATCTCTGGATCAAGAGCAGACGTAGGCTCATCGAACAGCATAATTTCCGGCTGCATCGCAAGTCCTCTAGCAATTGCTACCCTTTGCTGTTGTCCTCCGGATAATTGATGCGGATATACATTAGCCTTCTCCGGGATTCCTACTTTCTCTAAATAAAACATTGCTGTTTTCTCTGCTTCTTCTTTGGAAACTTTATTTACTTTAATCGGTGCTAATGTAATATTTTGCAGAACTGTTTTATGTGGGTATAAATAAAAATGTTGAAAGACCATCCCAATATTTCGCCGCAATTCATTCATGTCCGTTTTTTTATTGTGTACCTCTGTATTTTGTACAATTAATTCTCCATCTGTAATTGCCTCTAATTGATTTATACATCGAAGCAATGTACTTTTTCCTGATCCTGAAGGCCCGACAACTACTACCACTTCTCCTTTTTTCACTTGCACATTAATATTTTTCAAAACTTGAAAGTTACCATAATATTTATTTACATTACGAAACTCTATCAACATACTCCCCCCTTCCACTAACAAAGCATGTACATTCTTTTTATATTCAAAAATAGGCAAAAAAATAACTTCCAGCTTCATTTTGTCCATAAAAAAAGCAAAGGGATCTTCCCTTTGCTCCTTCGTTCCTATTCTATTAAGATACTTCCTCTTTCTTATCTTTTCCGTATTCATGCTCCCAGAAATCAGCATTTTTAATACCTAATGGTCCTGGGTCAAATACTGGATCTTTTCCTTCTTTTTTCTGCTCTTCATAATCCTTTAATGCGACTAATGCAGGTTTTTGTAATAGTAAAATCGCAATGATATTTACCCATGCCATAATTCCTACACCGATATCACCTAAAGCCCACGCCGTTGCTGCTGTTTTAATACAGCCGTAGAATACAGCTCCTAAAAAAACAAATTTTAGTACCATAGACAACCAAGGACGGTCTTTATCTCGATTTAAGTACGCGATATTCGTTTCTGCAATGTAGTAATACGCCATAATTGTTGTAAACGCGAAGAATAATAACGAGATTGCAACGAAACCATTTCCAAATCCAGGGAAAACAGATTCTACCGCCGCCTGTGTATATCCTGGTCCTGGCTGAGCACCATTTAATTTATTAACGATAAAGTTTTTTCCGCTTGCATCAAATACGTTATACATGCCTGTAATAATCATCATAAATGCTGTTGCTGAACAAACAAATAATGTATCAATGTAAACGGAAAATGCTTGTACTAAACCTTGCTTAGCTGGATGTGATACTTCGGCTGCAGCTGCTGCGTGTGGTCCAGTCCCTTGTCCTGCTTCATTGGAATAAATACCACGTTTTACTCCCCAAGAGATTGCTAAACCGATAATACCACCGAAAGCAGCTTCTAATGCAAATGCACTTCTTATAATTAACATAAATGCTTCTGGCAATTTTTCAATATTCATAGCAACAATGACGCAGGCTACTAAAATATAGCCTATTGCCATAAAGGGTACGACAACTTGCGCTACGTTAACAATTCGCTTTACTCCACCGAAAATGATAAGAGCTAATACGACAACTAATATAGCCCCTGATACGGTAGTATTAATACCAAAAGCAGTTTCTAAACTTACAGCAATACTATTTGCTTGCACACCTGGTAATAACAGCCCTGTTGCAAGAATTGTCGCTGCAACGAATACTAAAGCATACCATTTAACTCCTAGACCTTTTTCGATGTAATAAGCAGGACCACCTCGGAACTGCCCTTGATGTTTCGTCTTATATATTTGTGCTAATGTCGATTCTACATAAGCAGAACCTGCCCCTAAAAAGGCTACTGCCCACATCCAAAATACAGCTCCTGGTCCACCAAATGCAACCGCTGTTGCTACCCCAGCGATATTTCCTGTTCCAACGCGTCCTGATAATGAAAGTGCTAACGCCTGAAATGAAGAAACACCAGCCTCTGATTTTTCTCCTTGAAATGTCAGCTTCACCATTTCTCCTACGTGCCTTACTTGTAAAAACTTCGTTCGAATGGAAAAATATAAACCTACTCCTAAACATAAATAAACAAGTGCTGGACTCCAAACAATATTATTTAACCAATTTACGAAAGCTTCCAACATTCCCCCTCCTTCTTTATAAAGAATATTCAGAATATATATAAAATTATAAGTGTATACCGAATCTAGGACAATATTATTTTAATAAAATAAACATATTTTTGTATAAAAAAACAAAGTATATATTTGTTTTATATACTTTGTTTTGAACTAAATGTATTATATATTCACAATTGCTTCTCTTTTAATAATTCTTTCGTATAGCTCTTCTGATAATTTCAAGAAGTTATCTGGCATATCTTTCCCCTTAAACTTCTTTTGAAGCGTTCCATATAAACCTATATCACGTAAACGTAAAAATAGTGGTAACGATTCATACCAACTATTCGCAAGCTTATGTTCATATTCGTATCCTTTTCTTAACACTTGTAGCTGTTTACGAGCAAAATCTGTCTTCTCTTCCACTGTCCACGGTGTAAATAGAACAGAGTAGTATAGAACCATCGCTAAATCATGTATAAAGTAATTATAAGCCGCATCATCAAAATCAAAGATTGTTAGCTCTTTACCATCATAATGAAAATTACCTTGATGGATATCACCGTGCATAAGACCAAACGTTTCTCTTTCAACTGGAAGGGCCTTAATTTCATCCATTAATACCGCTGCAATCTTTTTCACTTGATCATCTTCTAATTCATTAACAATTCCACTTTCGTCTTCTTCCCACGTATCACGGTAGTCTGTTTCAGGATAATCCATTGTAAGGCGATGTAGTTGTCCAATTGCTTTTCCCCACGCTTCAAAGTAAGCCTCTCCCCAATAAGGTGATTCCTCTCCTTTTACTTGCTCGCCTTTTGCATATGTAAATAAGGAAGCGAAAAAGAGCGTCCCATCCTCTGCTACGATTTCTTCTACGAGATTTTGAGACTTTGAATAAAGAGGTCCCGCTACCTTTGCTCCGTTCTCCGCAACATATCGTAAAAAGTCTAGTTCAGCCTCTACCTCTTGTTTAGAGCGATGAGAAGAATGTGTTAAACGTAATACGTAATCTTCATCATTATCACCCTTCGCCTTAAAAATATAATTCTCAAAATCTCCAAGTGGCTTTTCTTCTACTGTTACATGAAATTCTCTTGCCGCTCTTGCTAAAATTTCCTTTGTAAAAACACGTTCTACAGCTATTTCCATATGTATCCCTCCTATATATCTTCTTAATTCGACACAAATGTTAGAAGTACTGCTATGAAATTGAATAATGCACAAAAGACAATGTAACGTAACTTTCAATCCTCTTTTTTAAAAAAATAATTCAAGCATAAATTTCTCACAAAAGACAAAAATTAACAGAAACAATTGCACTTTAAAAGAGGTGGAAATTATGACCGAGAAAAAAGAACAACAAGAGAGTAAAAACCAAAAGCATATGTTTCCATCACTTCCGGAGAACATTAATTACATTGAAAATAAACTTTCCCATTCTGATGATATAAAAAAATTAGATCTCCCTTTTCAAAATGGAAAAGGAACAATCTTATATATCGAATCTTTAGCAGATCCAAATCTAATTCATCAATTTGCTCTTGAACCATTATTAACGCGTTCTGATTTGTCCTTAGATAAAGCCTTTTCCACATTAAATATGAAAAAAGAAACGAATTTAAATTATGGGGTACAGCTCTTATTACAAGGTAAATCATTATATTTTCATGAACATGTCGACAGTTTTTGCATTTTCGAAACAGCTTTATCTTTAAAGAGAGCTATAACAGAGCCTGATAATGAAGGGATTGTACGCGGACCACATACTGGTTTTGTAGAAGATTTAGCAACGAATTTAGCCTCTATTCGTAAACTCATTAAGAGTCCAAATGTAGTTGTTAAATATTTTACACTCGGTGAAGAAATGCACACGAAAGTAGCTATTGCTTATATGCAAAACATAGCTAATGACGATTTAGTTACAGAAGTAAAAAGAAGGTTAGAAACTATAAAAACCGATTCCCTTATGGCACCAGGTTATATACAAGAATTTATAGAAGATAATTCTTTCTCGCCATTTCCACAACAATTAAATACAGAGCGACCAGATAGAACTGTCGCTAATTTAATGGAAGGTCGAGTTGCTATATTATCTGATGGAGATCCAACAGCACTTATCGTTCCTGTTACGTTATTTGCTTTCTATCAATCACCAGACGACTATAATAACCGCTGGATTGTTGGTTCTTTCGTCCGAATGATTCGCCTAGTGAGCTTCTTGATTGCCTTTCTCTTACCAGCTATATATATCGCAACCGTCGCTTTTCATCCTGATGTGCTGCCACTTGAACTCGTTTATACAATTAAAGCTTCTTTAGAAAAAGTGCCGCTTCCTCCTATTTTTGAAGCTCTCTTAATGGAATTAATCTTTGAATTATTACGGGAAGCTGGTATTCGCTTGCCAAGCCGAGTTGGACAAACAATCGGTATTGTAGGCGGTTTAGTAATTGGTGATGCGATTGTAAAAGCCGGACTCGTTTCTTACACAATGATTATTGTTGTAGCTTTAACTGCAATTGCGTCTTTTCTCGTTCCATCCAACGACATGAGTTCAGCAGTTCGTATTCTTCGTTTTCCACTAATGATCCTTGCTGCTATATTCGGATATGTTGGAATTTCATTTGGCTTAATTATAATTTTCGTTCACTTATGTCAGCTTCATTCTTTTCATACACCATATCTTTCTCCTCTTGCACCAATGAATATAAAAGATATGAAAGATGCTTTTGTCAGACTTCCAATTTGGTCATTTGGGGAACGACCACATGATTCAAAGCCGAAAAAAATGCAAAGACAACTTGTAACGAGGGAGGATGAGAACAGTGACAAACACGCAAAGTAAAATTTCGCTAGTGCAATTTACCTTTTTCGTTATTCAATGTCAAATCGGAGTTGGTATACTTTCTTTACCAAACCGTCTTCACCCGATAGCGAAAGGTGGCGGATGGATTTCTGTTCTCATCGCTGGGCTCGCGATTCAACTTATCATTTTCCTTATGTGGTTCTTATTAAGAAGGTTTCCTAATACAAATATATATGAAATTGTTTGTATGATGTTTGGTAATAAACTTGGAAAACTATTAGGATTCTCTTATGTTTTTTATTTTACCCTTATAGGTATGACCGTTATGTTAAATGCTTGTAATGTCATTAAAGTATGGGTTTTGCAAGCAACTCCTTGGTACGCAATTCTCATATTATTTACAATAGCTTGTTGTTATGTAGCTTATAATACGTTTAAAGTCATTGTACGATTTTATGTTATGGCCTCTATTCTCATTTTACCAATGGCCCTTTTAATTGCCCTTGGGCTCACGCGAGCTGATTTTTCTTATATTTTCCCCATTACAGAGGCTGGATGGTTGAATATTATTCAAGCATCTAAGGAAACAATTACAGCCATGTATGGTTTTGAAATTATTCTTATTGCTTTTCCAAAAGTAAATGGGAATCCGATTGCACGGCTAAAGGCCATTTCTATCGCTAATGGATTTGTAACTCTTTTTTACACTTTTACCGTTTGGATTTGCTTTATCGTATTTAGCCCAAAGCAAATTGAGCTTATTCCAGATCCAGTCGCCTACTTATTGCGATCCTTACATATTGGGATTATAGACCGTACTGATTTAATATTCATACCAATTTGGATGATAACTGTCGTAGCTTCTATCGCTAGTTGTTACTACGTTGCTTCTATAGGCATTGGGCATATATTCAACCTTACTAATCATAAAAAATCTGTTCCAATTGTTGGACTTATCTCTTTTAGTATCGCCTTATTTATAGATACACCTGAAGAATTAAAGTCGATTGCAAATTTCACTGATAAATTCACTTATATTTTCATTGTCTTTCTTCCTTTTTTATTTCTTCTTTATTCCTTATTAAGAAATAAGAAAGGAGCTCCATATGCACAAAAAAACAGTTAAATTATGTAGTATCTTATGTGCTAGCTCACTTCTTTCTGGTTGCTGGGATCAAGAGCCTTTAAGGGAGGCTAGATTAGCTTATAGTATTGGATTTGATATTACAGAAGAAAATCAACTTCAGCAAACGGTTGAACTTGTAAGAAGTTCAGGAAGCGAACAATCTTCATTTGAAAATGAAATACATTCAGCAACTGGCCATAACATACGAGACACTAGCGATACTTTGAAAGAAAATGTGACTGGAAACATTCGATATTTCAAATACGGTTTGCAACTTTTGGGAACAAAAATTCAAAAAAAAGGAATATTTCCTTTTTTAGATATTAGTTTTCGAGACCCCACAAACCCTACTGCTCTGGTAAAACTTATTTCAGTAGATGGTGAAACAGCTGAAATACTAAAAAAAAAGAAAGTAGGAAATTTACTAATTGGAGATTTCCTAAAGAAAAAAGTGAAAAGTTTAGAAGATATGAGTGTGTTCCCAAAGGAAACTTTAGAAACAGCTGCTACAAAAATGTTAGATCCGGGTAAAGATTTCACCCTCCCTTCTATAAAAATAAAAGGAAAAGAAGTTATCACAAACGGGTTATCTTTATTTAATAAAGATAAATTAACTGGACATTTACCTTTGAAACAATCTGTTTTATTCGTGTTATTAACTGGAAAAATGGGAACAAGTGCCCGTATCACCCAAAAACTTACTAGCGATGAATCAGAGACGACATCTGATTATTTAACGATGGAAATTAGCAATCGGAAATTAAAACGAGACTTAAAAATAACAACAGATAAAAAAGGAAATGTTTATGCTCACATTAAGCTTCAACTAAAAGTTATAGCGCTTGAGGCTCCAAGAGATGATTTTTATAAAATGTGGGAACGAAAAAAACTAAATAAAGAATTATCAAAGCAACTTACGAAAGAAGCGAAACAAATAACAAAAAAGCTACAAAAAGCAAACTGTGATGCTTTCGGTATCGGCAGACACCTTATCGCTTATCACCCTGATTTATGGAAGAAAAAAAATTGGGATAAAGATTATGCAAAAGTAAAGTTTAAACCTGAAGTAGAAGTAAGCATTTTGTATAGTGGTGTCTTAAAATAAAAGGTTGTATGCCTCCTCGGCATACAACCTTTTATTTCGTATATCTATATACAATTGATTCATATGGCCTTAAGTTAAGATTATTAACATCCACACTTGAATCTTTATAATTTGATAATACTATCTCTTGTTCCATTCCATCCAATTGAATATTCACTGGTACGGAATATGTGATGTCTTCTCCATAAAAGTTATTTACAACAAGTAATACTTCATTCTCTACAGCACGTGTATATGCCCAAATCTTAGGATGATTTACATCTAAAATAGCATACTCTCCATCTGTAATAACATCATATGTTTTTCTTAGTTCAATTAGTTTTTTATAATGATAAAATACAGACTCATTATCTTCTAATGCCTTCTCTACGTTTATTTCTTTAAAGTTTTCAGCGACCGAAATCCAAGGTGTGCTTGTTGTAAACCCGCTATTTATTTCTTCATTCCACTGCATCGGAGTGCGAGAGTTGTCACGAGATTTCTGCTTTAAAATCCCTATAATCTCTTCTTTTGATAGCCCTTCTTTTAGCTTTATATCATATATATTTAACGATTCCACATCACGATATTGCTCGATGGACTCAAATTTAGGATTCGTCATACCGATTTCTTCCCCTTGATAAATATAAGGCGTTCCTTGCAGCATGTGCATGGCTGTCGCTAACATTTTTGCAGATTCGTTTCGGTACTTTCCATCATCACCAAAGCGTGACACGATGCGAGGCTGGTCATGGTTACACCAAAATAACGCATTCCATCCTCCGCCCTTTTGCATTTCAATTTGCCAGTTAGACATAATCTCTTTTAATTTAATAAAATCAAACTCTGCTTTCGTCCACTTATCACCATTCGGATAATCTACTTTTAAATGATGGAAACTAAACGTCATGCTTAATTCATTGCGCTCAGGGTTAGAATATTTAATACAATTATCAATTGTCGTAGATGACATTTCTCCAACTGTAATTACATCTGTTCCTGCAAAAACATTTCGGTTCATCTCTTGTAAATATTCATGAACACGCGGACCATCTGTATAATACTTGCGTCCATCACTTGTCGCAGTATTACCTTCATCGTTTAAGAAGTATTGGTCTTTTGAAATTAAGTTAATGACATCTAATCGGAATCCCGTTACCCCTTTATCCAGCCAAAAACGCATCATATCATATACTTCTTCACGAAGTTTTTCATTTTCCCAATTTAAATCAGCTTGTGTTTCATCAAATAAATGTAAATAATATTGCTCCGTCTTCTCATCATATTTCCAAGCAGATCCACCAAACTTAGACTGCCAATTATTTTTTTCATCACGCCAAATATAGTAATTACGATATGGACTATTTTTATCTTCCTTCGATTCTTTAAACCACTTATGTTCAGTCGAACTATGATTTACAACAATATCAAACATAATCTCAATGTTACGTACTTTCGCTTCTGCTAAAAGTTCTTCAAACTCTTCCATCGTTCCGTAAGATGGATCAATGCTGTAGTAATCACTTACATCATATCCATTATCATTTTGTGGTGATTGGTATATCGGTGTTAACCATATATAATCCACTCCGAGTTCTTTTAAATAATCTAGTTTCTCTGTAACACCTTTTATATCCCCGGTTTCTCTATTGTAATAACTATTAAAGCTCTTCGGATAAATTTGATAGACTACACTTTTATGCCAATCCTTCATGTTTAACTTCCTCCTACTTCTGTTTTACTCGTTTTGCAAATAACCACGTTAACGTAAATGGAATTACAACTGCGATAATCATTCCGACAATAAACATTGGAATCGATTTCGGAATGATAGAAATAAATGCTGGTAATCCGCCAATTCCGATAGCAGGTGCTAATACACCATTTAACGTAATAAATATAGCTGCAATAGCCGAGCCAATAATCGCTGCATAGAACGGGAATTTATTTCGTAAGTTTACACCAAACATAGCTGGCTCTGTAATACCGAAATATGCCGAGATTGCTGATGTAGATGCCATACTTTTATCATTTTGATTTTTAGAAATCCAGAACATCGCAAGTGCCGCACTACCTTGCGCAATGTTAGAAAGAGCGATCATCGGCCAAATAAATGTGCCACCGTGCTGTGCAATCAATTGTAAATCAATTGCAATAAACATATGATGCATACCTGTAATTACAAGCGGTGCATATAATGCTCCAAACAATACTGCTCCAACTACTGGTACTGTTTCATATACACCTACTAATCCTACTGTTAATAAATCTCCAATATGACGTGTAACCGGACCGATAATTCCTAATGCTAACACACCTGTCACAACGATTGTTGTAATTGGTACAACTAATAATTGAATTGCATTTGGTACATGTTTCTTTAAGAAAACTTCTACTTTACTTAACACAAATGCAGCTACTAAAATAGGTAAAATTTGACCTTGATATCCTACCTTCTCAATTTGGAACAGTCCTAAAATATCGAAGTACTCAATCTTTTGTCCGTCTAAACCAGTCGCTGCTTTTCCATAGTCCCACGCGTTTAATAAGGCTGGATGCACAAGCATTAATCCCATAACAATCCCTAGTATCGGACTACCACCAAAACGCTTCGTTGCTGACCAACCGACAAGTGCTGGTAAGAATACGAATGCTGTATTCGCCATCATATTAATTAAATCCCAAAGCCCGCCTAAGTTCGGATAAACATCTAATAAATTTTTCCCATCAAAAAATAAGTCCTTTGCGCCTAATAGGTTGTTAATACCCATTAGCAAACCAGCTGTTACGATCGCTGGTAATATTGGCATAAATACATCCGAAAATATTTTTACAAACTTTTGAGCTGGATTTAACTTCTGATTCCCGGAATCTTTTACGTCAGCTACAGTCGATTCTTTCATACCTGCAAGCGTTATCAATTCCGCATAAACACGATCTACATCCCCTGGACCAATTACAATTTGAAATATCCCAGCGTTATGAAACGCCCCTTTCACTAATGAAACAGACTGTAATTTATCATTATCTATTTTACTTTCATCTTTTAAAGCGATACGGAGCCTCGTCACACAATGTGCAGCTTGTTCAATATTGTCTTTCCCTCCAATATACTGCAACACTTCCTCTGCTGTTTTACGATAGTCTTTCCCCATATTCCCGTCCCTCTTTTCTTTTTTTGATACCGTTTACAATTACATATTAACTCGTATATATAAGTTAGTCAACACTCGTATATACGAGTTTGTGTTTTTTTTATAAAAAAAAAGAGATGAAACAATATTTTGTTCCACCTCTTTACTTCCTGCGTGCCACATCCGAAAAGTGAAAAATATCTAAACGGTGGCGTGATTCTGTATATTCAAACTGACTTCCATCATACAAATGTGTAAAATTTTTCACAACGACAACATAGTCTGTTCCATTTAAATCTAAATACTTTCTGTCATCCTCTGTACATGACTGTACTTCGATTACCCTCTGTGAATAGCTAATATGTAGCCCTAATTCTTTCTCGATGTATTTATAAATTGACGCCGTTGCAATTTCTTTCGTTAACCCTGGAATAAACTCAGATACAAAATGATTTATATCTAAAATTACTTTTTCTCCATCAATATTTCGTACACGTTTAATATGGTCAATCTCTGTTTTTTCTTTTACATTTAATAATTTCGCAATTTCTTTTGTGGCTTTTTCTTTGTCCATTTCCACAACTTCCGTAATACAATGACGTCCTAAACGTTCATTTTCTTCTTGGAAACTTACAATACCGCCAAAATTAAATTCAATATTTTTTCGCTTTAAAACAAAAACACCTTTTCCATGAATTTTTTGCACATATCCACGCTCTTGCAGTAAATCTACAGCTTTTCTTACCGTCCCTCGGCTTGCCTCATACTGCTTCATTAATTCTGTTTCTGATGGGATTTTGCATCCCTCTTTTAATTGTTTATTATCAATAGATTTACTGATTTCTGTATAAATTTGTTCATACTTACTCATCATCTACAATAGCCCCTTGTCACCTTCTAATTCTATATGTATTATAACATGCTTCACTCTTCTGCCAATCTCTCACTTATTTTCCAGTACAAGAAAAATATAGGTAAATATTTAATCTTTAAAACGTATTTTTATAAAAATTTTTATATTTTTCTTTTCATTCAAAAAAACATGTAGTATACTAACTTCAAAATCAGAGGAGAAAGGGAGCAAAGAACTATGCTTACTTATACAACAAATGTAGTTACATTTGCACAAAAACATCATCATCATACGTAACCCTTGAAACCTAGCGGAAAAATTACGCGTAGGTACAAGGGTTATTCCCGTTGTACCTACGCTTTGGCGAAAGAGCCATGTAGGTATTTTTTTATCTACATGGCTCTTTTTTTATTGTCAAAAAGCTAGTAAAAAATGATGTTTAAGCAAAACTTACTACAAAGGAGTTAACAAAAATGGAAACGAAAAAATGGGGATTATGGGTTTTAACAGCATTTGTTATCGGGAATATGGTTGGCGGTGGCGTATTTATGCTTCCAGCAAATTTAGCACAAGTATCAGGTCCAATGGGTTCTACACTCGCATGGAGTATTACAGGCCTTGGCGTATTTATGATTGCACTTGTATTTGGAAATTTAGCGATTCGGAAACCAGAATTAAAAGCTGGACCACAAAGCTACGCTCAAGCGATGTTTCCTTCAAAAAAAGCTGGTAAAGTTGCAGGATATAGTATGGCATGGGGATATTGGGCTGCTAACTGGGCTGCAACAGCATCTGTTATTATTTCCTTTGCTGGATATTTATCAACATTCTTTCCAGTTTTACAAAGTAAGCAAATTCTTTTTTCAATAAACGGATTTTCACTAGAACTCGGAAAAGGATTAACTTTCCTCGTATGTAGCCTTATGCTGTGGGGAATTCAATATATTCTTTCTCAAAATATTGATCGAGCTGGAAATATGAATCTACTTGCTACCATTGCAAAAATTATCGGATTTACAATGTTTATTGTAATTACATTATTCATTTTCAATGCCTCTAATTTCGGAGACGGTCAAACCTTTATGAATGAAGCAGGACAATCCATCTCGTTAGGCGGACAAATCAATTCAGCTGCTATTGCAACACTCTGGGCATTTATCGGTATTGAATCAGCAGTTATGCTTTCTAATCGTGCAAAATCACAGCGCGATGTAAAAAAAGCTACGATTTTCGGATTAATTATCGCTCTTCTTATTTACATGTCAATTACTTTACTTACAATGGGAGCTCTTCCGCAAGATGCTTTAAAAGAGTCTCAAAAACCATTAGTAGACGCATTAAATTTAGCAATTGGAAATAAAGGCGCATATATAATGGCTTTACTCGCTCTTATATCTTTATTTGGATCTACAGTTGGCTGGATTGTTGTTAGTTCAGAAGTACCTTACCAGGCAGCAAAGAATGGACTTTTCCCTAAGTTTTTCGGGAAAACAAATAAAAAAGGTAGTCCTTCAAAATCATTATTGATTACAAATGTAATGACGCAAATTTTCTTATTTTCAACGATTTCTGGTACTGTTTCAGAAGCTTATAGTTTCGCTATTGTCGTAGCAACATTAGCCTATTTAATTCCATACCTAGTTTCTACTCTGTACCAATTCAAACTGGTTATTACAGGAGAAACGTATGATATAATGCCTGGTTCTCGAATAAAGGACGGGATCATCACTACATTAGCATTTGTATACTCAATTTGGGTTATCAAAACGGGAACTGCTGATTTAAAAACGTTCTTCTTAGGAATTGGATTGTTCGTATTAGGTCTTATTCTTTATCCAGTACTAATGAAAGACTCACAAAAAACGGATTAAATAAAGAGAAGCTGCTGGCTTCTCTTTTTTATTAAAAATCTGTAATTAACTTTTCTTTTAACTCTCCTACAGATAAAGGTTTCGCATAATAAAATCCCTGTACATAATCACAGCTCATTGATTGTAACAAACTCTCTTGCTCTACTGTTTCTACCCCTTCAGCAACTACTGCTAAATTTAAACTATGAGCAATTTCAATAACAGATTTTACAATTGTTCGTTCTGGTTGCGCGTGATCATAATGAAATTCACGAATAAAATTACGATCAATTTTTACAATATCCAGTGGTAGTTGTTTTAAATAATATAAGGAAGAATAGCCAGTTCCGAAATCATCCAAAGCAATTAAAACACCCATATTTCTTAATTCTTGTAATGTAGCAATAATATAATCAAAATGGCGGACTGCAATGCTTTCCGTTATTTCTAATATTAAACGGTTCGGAGGAAAACCAGTTCTCTTTAAAATGCTACGTACAGACAAAATAAAACGTTTCTGCATTAATTGTTGTATAGATAAATTCACAGATAACTTTAGCCCTTCTTGATAATTTGGCAATGTTTTAAACAATCGGCACGATTTTTCTAATACCCAGTCTCCTAGCTTTATAATAAGTCCAGACTCTTCAGCTACCGGGATAAATTCGCTTGGTGCAATGGGTCCGTCTTCTGTCATACAGCGTACTAAAGCTTCTATACCAGAATATCTCTTCGTTTTCAAATCAATAATAGGCTGCAATGCTACATCTAACTCTTCATCACGAATTGCCTTTTGCAAAGCAAACTCAACTTTCATTCTACGATTTATTTTCGCGCGTAGCTCATCTGTAAAGAAACATGCAGCGTTTCTACCTTGTTCTTTTGCACTATACATAGCTAAGTCAGAGTTTTTCAATAACGTTTCCACGTCTTGTCCGTCTTGTGGATAAGAACAAAGTCCTAGACTAGCTGAAATGTATACTTCATGGCCTTCCAATATAAATGGTGCCTGAAAACATGACAACACAGATGTCGCTAACTGACTCATATCATCTTGCCTATGATTTTTTGTTAACAGCACAAATTCGTCGCCACCTAGCCTAGCCAGAACATCTTTCTCTCCTAGTACATAATGCAACCGTGAAGCGACTTCGCTTAAAAGTAAGTCCCCTATCATATGACCTAACGTATCATTTACTAATTTAAAACGGTCCAAATCAAAGTAAATCATACCAAATTCTTTTTTATCTGCAATCAATTTATTAACGGTCGTTATTAATTGCAAACGGTTCGGCAAACTCGTTAAAGCATCATGATAGGCAAGTTCCCTATAACGACTTTCACTTAGCCGCAATCTATGTTCCGCTTCTTTTCTACTACTAATATCATTTCGAATTGCGATAAACTGGTATGGCTCTCCTTTTTCATTTAAAAATGGAACAATTGTTGTTTTGACCCAATAATATGTACCATCTTTTGCTCGATTCCGAATCTCACCTGTCCATACTTTCCCATTCAAAATACGTTTCCATAAGTTTTGAAAAAAGGTTTTCGGATGATGTCCTGAATTTAAAATACGGTGATCTTTTCCAATTAATTCTTCTCTTTTGTATTTAGAGATTTCACAAAATTTATCATTTACATATGTAATAAGACCTTTTCGATCTGTAATTGCAACAATTGAAGACTCATCTAATGCTAACTTTAAATCTCGCAATGAAGAGTCATATAATGCATGACCTCTCTGTTCTAGCATGCGCATCTCTCCTTGCTTCCTATCTGACTAAAACACAACCTGTTTCTCTTCATAGAAATAGAGATATTTCATTTTCTAATACTAGCCCATTACATAAATTATCTTTTTAAATAGACCGATTAAAATAACATAATATTATTTGTAATAAAAAGCAATATTATACCGTTTCAATTATAACTAGTAGCTTCTCATCTCCCTAATTATTTCGCACCTTATTATACTGCAATCCTTTTAAGTGGCTCTATCCAAGCCCTGTTTCTAACTAATACCATTCACATCAGATCTCTTTACTCTTTAATAACAAAATAGAAATTAGACCATACTACATAATTATTCACGAATAATAATATGAAAATCTACATTAATGTATATGTTTTTGAATTACAATAACAAAATATTAACATATTTTCACCTTAATTTTGGAAGTATTTTATAAATAAATACCGTATTAAACTAAAAAAGAGGGTAGCCTCTTTTTTAGTTTAATACGAATATGGTATTTGCTGATAACCTGGGTATGGCATTGGATACGTTACAGGGTATGGTGATGGATAAGTTACTGGATATGGAGCTGGATAATACCCTCCACTTGCTGTACCCGTTAATGCGCCAGCTGTCAGTCCACCTAACACTCCTCCCGCAAAGCTTCCAGGGAAAAATCCGCCTCCCCATGAACTACCACCACCCCAGCCCCATCCGCCTCCGTGATGATGATGGTGATCATGGTAATTGTGTCCTCCATGGTGATGATGTCCGCCGTTATGATTGTGCCCACCATGATTGTGTCCTCCATGATGATGATTCCGATAGTACAATCCATTGTTTTCTATATAATGCATGTTTCTCCGCTCCTTTTCGATTTTTTCATTTTCATATGCGTTAAGAGTGAGATAAAAAATGGGATAGTACACTGTATGTAGGACAAATGCGGAAAGTATAGGTGATATGTCTATATTTTGTAAAAAAAGCAAAACACCTTATAATAAAGATGTCATATTACATCTTCTATTTAAGAAGTCTATATTGAAAAAAGATTAGGGGAATTATATAGAAATGAAGAAGCCTATCGTTCAATTACTATTAATATTTACAATTGTATCTATCGTTCTGTTCCTATTAAATACATCGTATATTTCGTTATATACATTTGTCGGTGCTCTATGGTCCATTACAATCGTAGGAATTTCATTCGTTATTTTTATAGAAAATAGATCTCCACAAAGTACATTAGCGTGGTTTTTAGTATTAGCACTTCTTCCTATTATAGGTGTGCTTTTATACGCTATTTTCGGGCGCAGCCGCTGGAGAAGAAAAAAACATCTCCATCGTTCAGAAGAACAAAGAAAATTATTCCGTGAAATATTAGAAGGAAGAAGACTAGAGTTATTACTCACAGTCCCACTAAATGAACGTTCCATGCATTTAACAGAAGTCATACAAAAATTTGGAGGCGGTCCTGCCGCAGATAGAACAACTACAAAACTTTTAACAAACGGAGATCAAACATTTTCAGAGATTTTGCAAGCTATAGAACAGGCAAAACATCATATACATATTCAATACTACATTTATAAATCTGATGAAATTGGTACAAAAGTTCGAGATGCTTTAATACAAAAAGCAAAAGATGGTGTTATTGTACGCTTCCTTTATGATGGCCTTGGAAGTAATACGTTAAGAAGAAGATTTTTGCAACCTATGAAAGAAGCTGGGATTGAAATTGTAGAATTTGACCCTATTTTTTCAGCTTGGTTACTTGAAACTGTCAATTATCGTAACCATCGAAAAATCGTTATTGTAGATGGAGAAATTGGTTTTACCGGAGGACTCAATGTCGGTGATGAATATCTTGGCCGTTCAAAGAAATTCCCCGTTTGGCGTGATAGTCATTTAAAAATAGAGGGAAAAGCATTATATAAATTACAAGCAATCTTTCTAGAAGACTGGCTCTATGCCTCTAGTGGTTTAAATACTTATTCCTGGGATCAATTCATGAATAGACAATACTTCCCAGGTAAAGAGATTTCAAATGCAGAAGGTGCTGTTCAAATCGTAGCAAGCGGACCAAGCTCCGATGATAAAAGTATTCGTAATACATTATTAGCTGTTATGGGCTCTGCAAAAAAATCTATTTGGATCGCTACACCTTACTTTATTCCAGATCAAGAAACTTTAACATTATTACGCTTAAGTGCAATTGCCGGAATAGATGTACGGATTTTATATCCAGGTAAAAGTGATAGCATCATTAGTGATCAAGCATCTCAATCCTATTTCACTCCGCTTTTAAAAGCTGGTGCTTCTATTTACAGTTATAAAGATGGTTTTATGCATGCAAAAATTGTACTCGTTGATGATACAATTGCAACTATCGGTACAGCGAACATGGATGTACGTAGCTTTGAATTGAATTACGAAATTATTAGCGTACTTTATGAATCAAAAACAGTTCAAGATATTAAACGTGATTTTGAAGAAGATTTTAAACATTCAACTGAAATTAAATGGAACTCTTTCCAAAAAAGAAGTATAAAAAAACGCATATTGGAGTCTTTCATGAGGCTCATTTCTCCTTTACTGTAAGCAATCAACTTCATCTTGATTGCTTTTTCTTTTCCCTTTATCCTCCTTCCTTTTCTTTGCATACCATATTAAAACAAGTTATCATAAGATGTATTACTTTATGAAAATAATGTTAGGTGGGAAATACATGTTAGAACAATTTCATATACATTCTGATTTAAAACAGCAGCTTTCTACGATTCATGAAAAGAATAAACAAGAAGCTGGTGAAAATGCTCATTTAATCGGTACTAAAATATATAAAGCATCTGATAACAGCATTATCGAAGATGCGATTACAGCACTTCTTCTTGGCAAGAACATTCTATTAAAAGGACCGACTGGTAGTGGTAAAACAGTACTCGCGGAAACTCTTTCTTCTTTATTTCAAAAACCAATGCATAGCATTAACTGCTCTGTCGACTTAGATGTAGAAGGTATTTTAGGATACAACACACTACAAACGAAAGATGGTGCATCTGAAGTTTCATTCGTGAACGGTCCTCTTATGAAAGCAATGGAGAACGGTCACTTCCTATATATTGACGAAATCAATATGGCAAAACCTGAAACTTTACCGCTACTTCACGGTGCATTAGATTACCGTAAAATGATCACAAACCCATTTACACAAGAGGTTGTATACGGTGATGACGAATACCGTGTAATTGCTGCGATTAACGAAGGTTACGTTGGAACAAGTGAACTAAATGAAGCATTAAAAAACCGTTTCGTTATTATTGAAGTTCCTTATATTCAAGGTGACACATTAAAAGAACTATTATTAGCAGAATCAAAATTAAATGATGTTGCAACAATTGAAAAGTTTGTTGCATTTGCAAGCGACCTTATGCCTTTAGCTCGCGATGGACGTGTAAGTGAAGAAGCAGCAAGTATTCGTGGTATTATCGACGCATGTGATTTAGGTGTATATATTCCTGTTATGCGAGCTATTGAACGAAGCATAATTGCAAAACTTAATGATGAAACAGAACAAATGACTGTCCGTGAATTAGCAGAAAGTTATTTCTTTGAGGGATAATTTATGAGACAAATTTTTAGTGACAAAAAAATTGATGCGTCGCTGTTTCTACAAATGGAAAACTTAATGTATGCCCTTCTAAAAGAAGACGATGCCTATCTTGAATATGGCTATAAAGCATACTACGACGAAATTGAAAAGAAAGTTGTCATTAGTCACTTTTGGGATGATCGAAAAGAAGAAGATACAGTAATCGGATTAAAAAGCGAAGTGTTCTTAAAAGCACTTGGTAATAAACATTACTCGGACATGACTTTAATTCGTTCTTATGCGATTGAATTGCAAGAATCGCCCCTAAAAAAGTTTTTAACACAATTATTTGTTCTATTAGAAGATTTACGCGTTGAGGAAATCGTAAAGAACTTACGTCCTGGCACGAAGCATATTTTTAAACGCCGAAAAGAAATGTACCGCAATTATTTCGGCTCTCAAAATGAAATAAACCGCGTTCGTAATTATCACGGTGATCGTCTATTTTGCCTATGCTATCTTTCATTAACGAGCGATAAATATGAAATGTTCAATAATGAATATTTCGAGAAAATTGAAGCAATTTTACATGAAACATTCCAAGCACGTAATACAGAAGATATTATGTATATCGTTGAGAAAATTCGCTATCGCTTAGAGGCGCTTCTTGAAAGTGATATGCTTAACAACTATTTCGGGCATGCTCCACTTTACTTATCTGTCCTTGCAGATGAAAAGAACTGTCGCGTCGAAGATTTAGCAAATGATGATACGCAGCTTATAGATGACGATGAAAATAAAAACAAAATGGATGAAAGTTTCTCCACATGGCATCGTGAAAATAAAAATAACGAAAACGAGAACTTTTTACGCTTTGAATTAGAAAGCGGAACAAAAACAAACATGATGGGCGATACTGCTCGTGAATCAGAAGATGGCGACCAAGCACTTGGTTCTGTACAAGGTACCTCTCAAAAAAGTACACAATCCAACTTTGATGGCGCTGATACAGAAGAAGCAAGGGCTTCACACGCTTCTAGCCAGCACGACGGTGCATACGGTAAGTATAATGTAGGTGCTTCTCATACATTTAAAGAAGCTCGCAAAGCAAATATCGATGAGAAAAAAGATTACCAAGCTATCAAATCAGTCGTCAATAAAGATGTAAAAGAATTAAAGAAAATTATCGAAAAAACGATTGAAAATAAAACGAATGCGAATAGTGATAAATATTATGGAAGACTTCGCAAAAAATTCCTTCGTATTTATACCGAAAAACAGCCGCGTATGTTTTATAAAAAAGGACAAGAGTCACAAGAACTCGATGTTGCATTCCAACTGTTAGTTGACTGTTCTGGTTCTATGTATAACAAAATGGAAGAAACGAAGAAGAGTGTTGTACTATTCCATGAAGCTTTAAAATCTTTAAAAATCCCGCACGCTATTAGCGGATTTTGGGAAGATGCCTCTAGCGCTAAACCTGAAGATAAGCCGAACGTTATCCATGAAGTTGTAAATTATAAAAACTCAACGTTACCAAACATTGGTCCGGAAATTATGCAACTTCGTGAAGAAGAAGATAACCGCGACGGATATATTATTCGTATCGTTTCTGAAAAGCTTGCAAAAAGACCTGAGAAACATAAATTCTTACTAGTCTTCACAGATGGTGAGCCTTCTGCGCTAGATTATCAACAAGACGGTATTTTAGATACGCATGAAGCTGTCAAACTTGCTCGTAAAAGTGGTATGGAAGTAATCGGAATCTTCATCGAAGAAGGTGAAGCGAAAGAAGCAACTTATCAATTAATGAAGAACATTTATAACCATCACTTCTTAGTTGCAAATCATGCTGAAGATTTACGATTGAAGATTAAACCATTACTGAAAAAATTATTACTGAAGACGATTGAATAGAAAAGAGGAGCCTTGTGGCTCCTCTTTTTCCGTTCAATTACTTTGTTTCTGGTTGAAACTTGTATGGAATGCCTACTTCTAATAACGATTCAAATCCTTCGTCATAGTATGGGAAGCGCTCATTCGCAATTGTTCGATCTATCCACTCTATTGCAGAAATTTCACCTTCATCTTCCGCAATAAGTTCACCTTTTACTACATTCGCTCGGAATGTAAAAAATAGTGCATGATTCCCTGATTCTTCAAAGAATTTTTCATTGATCGCAACAAGCCCACCTAACGTAGCAATTAAACCTGTCTCTTCTTTCACTTCTCTTATTAGTGCTTCCTCTAATATTTCACCTTTTTCCACAGCCCCGCCTGGCAATGACCAAACGTTTTGTTCTACATTATGTACCATTAATATTTTATCTGTTTCTTCGTTATGTATTAGTGCGTATACGACGTCAACTCTTTGCATAAGACTTCTCTCCCTCAAAAATAAGGAAGAGCCAATTCCTAAGAATCAGCTCTTCCTATTAATTCATCACTAACTCAGCTGTGTGCTTTTTTTTTAACTTAGCCAACATGTCCGTTGTCATTTTGTCTAAATCGTATTCTGCTTTAAAGCCCCACTCTTTCATTGCTGCAGTTGCGTCAATAGAGTTTGGCCAGCTATCAGCGATTGTTTGACGAGCTGAATCTACTGCATAATCCATTGTAAACGTCGGAATGTGTTTACGAATTGATGCTGCAATTTGCTCTGGCTCGAAACTCATTGCCGTAATGTTAAATGCATTTCTATGCACTAGCTTACTTGGATCAGCTTCCATTAATGAAATGATCGCTTGTAAAGCATCAGGCATATACATCATGTCCATGTACGTTCCTTCAGCAATGTATGAGGTGTATACACCTTTTTTAATCGCCTCATAATAAATTTCAACTGCATAATCAGTCGTTCCGCCTCCTGGAGGAGCTACGTAAGAAATTAAACCTGGGAAACGGACACCGCGCGTATCTACGCCAAACTTTTGATGATAATAATCACATAGTAATTCTCCTGCTACTTTGTTTACCCCATACATCGTAGTAGGACGCTGAATTGTATCTTGCGGTGTATTATCTTTTGGCGTCGATGGACCGAATGCACCGATAGAACTTGGCGTGAAGAACTTACAGTTTAATTCACGAGCTGCTTCTAATGCATTTACAAGTCCGCCCATATTTAAGTTCCATGCGAATAACGGATTTTTTTCTGCTGTTGCTGAAAGTAAAGCTGCTAAATGAATAATTGTATCTACTTCATTACGCTTTGCGATATCATGTAGTTTTTGTCCATCTGTTACATCTAACGTTTCAAATGGACCAGACGTTACTACTTCACTATCTGTTTCACGAATATCTGTTGCAATAACATTTGATGCGCCGTATACATCACGAAGTTTCATTACTAGTTCAGAACCAATTTGCCCTAAAGAACCGGTTACTAGAATTTTTTTCATTTTCCCCACTCCTCATTTGCAAGCTATTCAAAAGATGTCGTTACTTAAATGATGCCCATTTCTTTTCCTACTTTTTCATACTTAAGAATTGCTTCATCTAACATTTCTTTCGTATGAGCTGCTGTAGGCATATTACGAACGCGCCCTGTTCCTTTTGCTACAGTTGGGAACACGATAGATTTTGCGTATACACCTTCTTCATTTAGACGTTTACTAAATTCTTGTGTTAATACTTCGTCCCCAATGATACAAGGTGTAATTGGCGTTTCACTTTCTCCAATGTTAAAGCCAAGTTCTTTTAATCCTTGTTTTAAGTAGCGACCATTTTCCCATAAGCGATCGTGTAACTCTGTGCTTTCCATTAAGATTTCAATTGATCTCATGCAAGCTGCTGCATCAGCTGGTGTTAATGCTGTAGAGAATAAGAATGGACGTGAACGAACTTTTAACCAGTCAATTAAATTTTGTTTCCCTGCTACATATCCACCAATTACCCCAATTGCTTTTGATAATGTACCAATTTGGAAATCAACTTTATTAGAAAGACCGAAGTGCTTTACAGTTCCTGCACCTTTTCCAAGTACACCTGAACCGTGTGCATCATCTACGTATGTCATTAAATCTAACTCTTCTGCAATCTCAACAATTTCTGGTAGTTTTGCAACATCTCCATCCATTGAAAAGACACCGTCTGTAATTACCATTAATTTATTGTAAAGACCTGATTCTTTCGCCGCAATTGCTTTTTGGCGTAAATCTTCCATATCCGAATGTTTATAAACAATAATTTTTGCTTTTGATAGACGACTACCATCAATAATAGAAGCATGGTTTAATTCGTCTGAAAGAATTGCATCATTTTTATCCATAACGGCTGAAATCGCTGCCATATTACAGTTAAATCCTGATTGATAAGCAATTGCTGCTTCTGTATGTTTAAACTTTGCAATTGTTTCTTCTAACTTAATATGCAAATCTAAAGTACCGTTAATTGTACGAACAGCCCCTGCTCCAACACCGTACTTATGAATAGCACCAATTGCTGCTTCTTGCAAACGACTATCTGTTGCTAATCCAAGATAGTTGTTTGAAGATAAGTTAATATATTCTTTTCCGCCAATTGTAATAATCGGTCCATTTGAACTCTCAAGCGGATCAATTACGTTATAAAGCCCCTTTGATTTTAAATCCTCTAAATTTTCTTCTAAAAATTTCGCAAGTGTTTTACTAGACATCGTGAAGCCTCCCATCGTTCATGTAAGCGGATTATTATCTTAATAGTTCTAATAATCCCTCTACTAGCTTAACATGTTTTCAGAATTTATTATAGAAAAATAGTTTAAAGTAACCGCTTACATTTTTAGATTATATATGATTCATTACAATAAATCTATCATTTACTTTTCATATTTGATAGAATAAAAAAATATTTTGGGAGGCTTCAAACATGGCATTTACAGAATCTGATGTATACAATAACACAGCATTTTTCGAACAATATATGAAACGAAGATACCGAGAAAATAGCCCAAATGAATCCATTGAAAAACCAGTATTCTTTCAGCTCATTGGTCATGTACGAGGAAAACAAATTCTCGATTTAGGCTGTGGTGATGCTAAGTTTGGCGCGGAATTATTAGAAAAGGGATGCTACTCTTACACCGGCATTGAAGGCTCCGAACTTATGTATGAAAAAGCTAAAAAACAACTAGAAAATAAAAATGGATCTGTTCATTTTTTAAACCTCAAAGATTATACCTACCCCTCTTCCACTTTTGATTTAGTAACATCTAGACTCGCCTTACATTATATTGAACATCTTGATACCATTTTTCAAAATGTGTTTCAAACTTTAAAAACAAATGGCACCTTTACCTTTAGCGTTCAACATCCCGTTATTACTTCTTCATTTGAAAGCTTACAAACAAGTGGTAAAAGAACGAGTTGGCTCGTCGATGATTACTTTAAACTAGGCAAACGGGTTGAACCATGGATTGACCAAGAAGTTATTAAATATCATCGTACAACGGAAGAGTATTTCACATTATTACAGCAAGCCGGATTTACCATTACATCATTAAAAGAAGCTACACCAAATCCAACCTATTTTCAAGAGGAAGAAGAGTATAAACGTCGCTTACGTATTCCTCTCTTCCTCTTATTTTCTTGTACCAAATAAAAAAAACGATGAATCACTCATCGTTTTTTTATCTCATTACCTGAGCAACTTCTTTAACTACACGTCTTCCTCTTCCGTGAGGTATACAAAGCGGTGTTCCAAACAACGGATCCGTACTAATTTGACACTCCATTCGGAATACATCACGTACTAGTTTCTCATCTACCACTTCTTCAGGTTTACCTTGTGCATATATTTGTTTATCTTGAATGGCTACAATGTTATCTGCATAGCGACATGCTAAATTTAAATCGTGTAATACCATGACAATTGTTCTTTGTTCTGTTTCATTTAATTCGAATAATAAATCTAGCACCTCAATTTGGTGAGTCATATCTAAATATGTAGTAGGCTCATCCAGTAAAATAATATCTGTATCTTGTGCAAGCGTCATTGCAATCCAAGCACGTTGTCGTTGTCCACCTGAAAGAGCATGCACATCACGCTCAGCAAATTCTGTCATACCTGTTGCTGCAAGTGCTTTCTGTACCATTTCCTCGTCTTTTTCTGACCATTGCTTCAGCCATGTTTGGTATGGATAACGCCCTTGCTTTACAAGTTGTAATACTGTAAGTCCTTCTGGTGCTTGTGGTCCTTGCGGTAAAATCGCCATTTGACGAGCAATTTGCTTCGTTTGCATACTTTGAATGGCTTGATTATCTAACAAAATATCACCAGTTGTTGGTTTTAATAATCTAGCTAGTGAACGTAATAAAGTTGATTTCCCGCAACCGTTAGAGCCGATAAAGATTGTAATTTCGCCTTTTGGAATTTCTAAATTCAACTCATCAATAATACTTGTTTCACCATAAGACAACGTCAAGCGTTTCGTCTCCAATGCTTTTTGCATATTCATCTCCCTTTATGAATTCCGACTTTTATAAAGTAAATAAATAAAATAAGGTGCACCAATTGCTGATGTAAATACCCCTGCTGGAATTTCAAGTGGTGTGAAAACTGTACGCCCAATTAAATCTGCAGCAAGTACTAGAATTACACCAACAATAGCTGCAACTGGGAGTAATGCACCGTATAAAGAACCAACTAGCCTTCGTGAAATATGAGGCGCCATTAAACCGACAAATCCAATTCCTCCGGCGAAGGCAACTGCTCCCCCAATTAAAGCCGTACTAAGTAATAACATGAATACGCGTGACTTCGTTAAAGGAACACCAAGTCCTACCGCAATATCATCCCCTAGCTCTTGTGCATTTAAATGCCTAGCTGCGATAAATGATATTACTGTTAAAATGAGAACCCAAGGCGCAAGTACCATAACGTTTTGCCAAGAAGAGCCGTAAACGGTACCCGTAATCCATACATTTGCTTGGCTCGCTTGATAAATTGGTGCTAGCAACATAAATAATGTTGTCGCAGCCTTCGTTAATGCCCAAAATCCAACACCAATTAAAACGAGACTAATTGGTGATAATCCATCATTTTGCCATGCAAATAAGTATACAAAAACCGCTACAATCGTTGCTCCTGCAAAAGCTGCGAGCGGCATATAATGAATACTTACCGTTAGTGCATTATTTTTATCACTAAATAGCGCTAAAAATAATACAACTGCGACACTTGCCCCGCCCGTAATCCCGATGATATCAGGAGAAGCAAGTGGATTTCGAACGAGCCCTTGTAAAATACAGCCCGCTACCGCAAGCGCAATTCCTACGAGGATAGCAATTAAAATACGTGGCATACGAAACTTATTTACAACCATATTTGACATTGCATCGCCATTTCCGGTAATTGCTTGCCATACGTCATAAGGAGCAATTTTCATGTCTCCCATACCTGCGCTCGCAAAGAATAATCCTATTAAAACAACTAGTAAACTTAACAAGACGAGACAAGCTCGTTTATACATTAAAAACGAGAGCTCGCCTTTTCCTATACGAAACGGAATATATTTCTTCATTTGCTAAGCCCTCTCTTACGTGCAATATAAATAAAGAACGGTGCTCCAATAAATGCTGTCATAACTCCTACTGGTACTTCTTGTGGCATAATGACATATCTTGCTGCTATATCAGCCAATATTAGTAGTATTGCCCCTAACAATCCGCTATAAGGTACTCTCCATCTGTGGTCAACTCCAACAAGAAATCTAGCAAAATGCGGAGTAATAATTCCAATAAATCCAATTGGACCAGCAACCGCAACTGAACCACCAGACAACAGTACAATAATAAGTAACACGAATGATTTCATTAAAATTGTTCGTTGTCCAAGTCCTTTCGCGACGTCTTCTCCCATCATCAATGTATTTACTTTCCCTGCCATCATAAGAGATGCAATCCATCCTATTAATAAATATGGGAATACAGATTGTAAAATTTCTAACTTTCTCCCTTGCACAGATCCAGCAAGCCAAAATAATACCTCTTCAAGTGCTTTTTCATTTAACACAAGTAATCCTTGTGTTAATGATGAAAATAACGCACTAATTGCGACCCCTGCTAACGTTAACTTAAGAGGAGTAGTCCCTTCTTTTCCTAAAGAACTAGAAGCAAATACAAGTACAGCTGCAACCGCCGCTCCTAAAAAGGCGATCCATGTGAAAGCTGATAATGATGTTACTGAAAAGATTACAATTGCTACAACTATGAAGAACGCAGCACCTGAATTTAATCCAATAAAATCTGGAGAAGCAAGTGGATTCTTAGTTAAAGTTTGCATAAGACAACCAGCAATGGCTAAACTAGCACCAACACTAGCTGCAATTAACGCCCTAGGCAGACGTACATTTTGAATAATAATATGTTCATTGGAACCGTTAAAATGGAAAAAAGCATCCAATGCTAGTTTCCAACTCGTATTTGTATATCCGAAAATAATACTTCCCCAAATACAAATAACGACTGCAATGATTCCAACAAATAATCCAATCCATTTTGCTCGATTTGTTTTTAATAACATGCAGCGTTTCCCCTTCAATGTATAATGATACGTTGTTAGTGTATTTCAACTTAATTCTTATTGTCAACGGAAATGAGAATTATTTTCATCCATATGTATTGACAATCAAAAGATAAAGGCTTAATATCATGCTTGCTATTGAAAAATATTCTCAACATGTAGGGGGTACATAATGAATTTCATGCGGAAGAAATCGTTTACAGTATTTGTATTTTTACTAGCATTTTCAATGCTTTTAAGCGCTTGTGGAAAATCAAGTAACAAAGAAGAATCTACAAAAGAAGATAATAAAAAAGAAGTGGTTACTGTAGAACATGCAATGGGTAAAACAGAGGTTCCTGCTAATCCAAAACGTGTAGTTATCTTGACAAATGAAGGAACTGAAGCTTTACTTGAATTAGGTGTGAAACCAGTTGGTGCTGTAAAGTCTTGGACTGGTGACCCATGGTATCCACATATTAAGGATAAAATGAAAGATGTAAAAGTTGTTGGTGATGAAGGACAAGTTAACGTTGAAACAATTGCTTCTTTAAAACCAGACTTAATTATCGGTAACAAAATGCGTCACGAAAAAGTGTACGAACAACTAAAAGCAATTGCACCTACTGTGTTCTCAGAAACATTACGTGGTGAATGGAAAGATAACTTCAAATTTTATGCAAAAGCATTAAATAAAGAAAAAGAAGGTCAAAAAGTTGTAGCTGATTACGAATCACGTATGAAAGATTTAAAAGGCAAACTTGGCGATAAAGTAAATCAAGAAATCTCTATGGTTCGTTTCATGCCTGGTGATGTTCGTATTTATCATGGTGATACATTCTCTGGTGTTATTTTAAAAGAACTTGGATTTAAACGTCCTGGAGATCAAAACAAAGATGATTTTGCAGAGCGTAACGTATCTAAAGAGCGTATTTCTGCAATGGATGGTGACGTATTATTCTACTTCACATTCGATAAAGGAAATGAGAAAAAAGGATCTGAATTAGAAAAAGAATATATTAATGATCCGCTATTTAAAAATTTAAATGCAGTAAAAAATGGTAAAGCATACAAAGTTGACGACGTTATTTGGAATACAGCTGGTGGCGTAATGGCCGCTAACCTACTATTAGATGACATCGAAAAACGCTTTGTTAAATAATATTTCCTTAACCAGCTCCCTTCTATGGAGCTGGTTATTTTTCAATTCACTTAAATGTCACATTATTTCGTTTTGTATTTTTATTCCCAATATGTTATATTGGGAAAGTAAATAGAATATATTTTCTTTATATAAGAATAAATATTTTAATCTAAATTTTCTGATTAATCACTATTTTATTTTCTTTTAGAATTCAATTATTACATTTGAAAACGCTTATCATCTCGTTTTCAGGGCAAAATACAGTAACGGTCGAAGAAAAATAGAACTTTTTTAGAAATTTTCTTTCTATTTCCATATAATTCTATTGACTTCTAAATATTTTGTAAATTAAAATGATTACATAAATATCCGTTATACAGGATTAGGGGGAAACAAAAATGGATGCAGCTTTAAAATTAGACAAAGCTGGAGAGCAACAATCACCAAAAAAACATCCACCAGGGTTGTACTTGTTGTTCTTAACAGAAATGTGGGAAAGATTTAGTTATTATGGAATGCGTGGCCTTTTAGTTCTTTATTTAACAACTGCTGCTGTTAGTGGCGGGTTAGGATTTGATAAGGCAGTCGCAGTGCAATTATATGGTACTTTTACAGCGGCAGTATATTTCATGCCAATTATAGGCGGATGGCTAACGGATCATTATATCACAAGACGTCATGCCATTACTCTCGGCGGAATCATCATGGCAATCGGCAACTTTGTACTATTCTCAATGAATACAAAAACAGGACTATTCCTTGGATTAATACTATTAGTTATTGGTAATGGATTCTTCAAACCAAATATTTCTACACTGTTAGGTGAATTGTATGGCGAAAATGATTCACGTCGTGACAGTGCATTTACTATCTTCTATATGGGTATTAACGTAGGTGCTTTCTTTGCTCCACTTATTTGTGGATTTTTAGCAGAAGATTTCTTTAAAACAAGCGCTAATGGCGTTATTGTAATGGGATATAAATACGGATTCTTAGCAGCTTGTATCGGTATGATTATTGGACAAATTGTTTTCAACTTATTAGCTCCTCGTTACCTTGGTAAAGCAGGAACAACAGTTGTCGGCAAAAAATCAAAAAATCAACCTGTAGTCGAAAAGAAACCTTTAACAAAACAAGAGAAAAATCGTACTTGGGCAATTGTAATTTTAACTTGTTTCGTAGTATTCTTCTGGGCAGGATTTGAACAAGCTGGTAGTTCTCTAACACTTTATACAAATAAATTTGTTGATCGTACAATTTTCGGTTGGGAAGTTCCAACATCTTGGTTCCAATCAGTTAACCCAGCATTCATCGTACTACTTGCACCATTTGTATCTATGCTATGGTTAAAACTTTCTAAAACAAAACGCGGTGATTTAAAAGTACCAACAAAAATGGCATTTGGTATGATTTTACTAGGTATAGGTTATCTTGTTTTAACATTAGCAGTTCTAAAAACTGGAAGTAGTGAAGCAGATATAACTGTCAAAGCGAATTTATTATTCATCGTTATCACTTATCTCTTCCATACAATTGGTGAGTTATTCTTATCACCAATCGGTCTATCAATGGTAAGTGCAATTGCTCCTGTAAAATTAGCATCATTACTAATGGGAGTATGGTTAGCTGGTACGGGTATGGCTAACTGGTTAGCTGGTAAACTTGCTTCCTTTACACAATCATTAGGATACCTTGAAGTATTTGCAAGTATCGGTATTATCGTTATCGTCTTAGGACTTGTACTCCTTCTCTTCTCTAAAAAAGTTGCGAGTATGATGGAATAACAAAAAGACGCTTCTAATTTTAGAAGCGTCTTTTCTATTACTTCTCCTCTAAAGCCGTCACGTTCACGTGAACGCTTTCTCCAGGATTAGATACATCATACACTTGAGCAACTCCACTCTGCTCGTCACAGCTCTCAATCCATACTACTATTCCTCCTTTTGCTTACTACACTCCTTTCTATTTTTTCTTTTCCTTTTAGAATATATTCCGTAAGGCAGCATGTTGATTGATAGTCATTTCTTCCTCACATGCTAATATTTACTCTCTCGCTACCTTTCTGACAAATAAAAAAAGACGTATATTCTACACGTCTTTTTCCATAATATTCAAATTTTAAGAAAATAATGTTTTTACTACCGCACTTACTTTATCATTATGGATTTGATAATACACTTCTAATCCTCGTCTTTCAAAGCGCACTACTTTATTTTGCTTTAACTTCGTTAAATGTTGTGAAACCGTTGATTGCGGAATTTCTAATACTTCCTGTAGTTGTGTTACATTACATGTTCCTCTTTGCATAAGTTCCATTACTAGACGTAGACGAAGTGGGTGAGCTAACGCTCTTAACATTTGTACATCTTCTTCTGAAATACGACATTCGAATTGATTTTGGTTCATAAAGTTCCCCTCATTTTCGTTTTTATTTGCGTTTTTATGTTCTTTTTATTTATTTATATATCTGTTCTTATATTTCCTGTTACGACATAACTTTATCAACCTATAAAGCCGAAAAATTTTTCCATCTTCATCAGCAAAAATTCAGGAAAAAATCCTTGCTGATTTTGAATATTATACTATATGATATAACGAAAAAGCAAAATAATGGCCTACGAATACTTTGCTTGCAAACGTTGTTTTATCAAGCTTTTTGTTATATTTTCACCTCATTGAAATGCACAGTAACGGTATTGTAAAATATCGTCTATAATTGATAACCTATCGTAATGTAGTTGAACTATACTTAACCTCTTTGTTACGCTAAAAGGAATTTTCAGTAAAAAGAGATGATATGGTATTAAAAATTCATTTCTTATTTTTTATTCGTATTGCAAGCGGTTGAATTGTTGTGAAAAACTTCCTATTAAATCCACTCACCGTTCCTCTCTCACTAAATCAAACAGGACAGATAAGTGCATATATCAAACTTTAATCAGTGGGGGTTTTGTTCATCCCCACTGATTATCAGCCCTCACCAACCAGGCGTTTACGGGCAGCCCAATCCCCACCTAACTTCTTTGCATCCGCTAAATTTTGAGGTGTGGGTCTTACTGCCCGTTAATGCGGGATAAGAGACGGCATCTCATATACACCTATAGGGAACATGCCATCTGAATAAGCAAAATAATATGCAAATAATTTATACAGCACACTTAAATTCATTTGAGTGTGTTTTTTGTCTACTTTATGAACAAAGCTTTTCTTTTAACACTATTATGGAATAATTATACTTTTTTACGTTGACAATAGTGTTGAAGGAGAATATACTAAGCATGTAAGTTGATTGTGAATAGTTTCACAAATAATGTGAATTTCTTCACATATAATAGATAGGAGTTGTCATTATTATGAGTACTTGGACACAAATTTATGATCCATTAAACAATATTTGGTTATCTGCACTAATCGCAGCACTTCCAATCTTTTGTTTCATCATTTGTTTAATGGGATTCAAAATGAAAAGTTACATGGCTGGTCTTTATAGTGTGATTGTCGCTATTATCCTTGCAATATTTGTTTATAAAATGCCAGCAACAGTAGCTGTAGCATCTGCTGGATTCGGTGTTTTATCTGGATTTTATCCAATTTGTACTATCGTTATCGCCGCAATTTTCCTTTACAAATTAACTGTTAAAACAGAGCAATTCAATATTATTCGCGATAGTATTTCAAGCATTACAAATGATCAACGTTTACAAGTATTATTAATTGCTTATTCTTTCGGTGCTTTCTTAGAAGGCGCAGCTGGTCTAGGGGTTCCAGTTGCTATTACAGCTGCACTACTCGTGGGTATGGGCTTTAATCCATTAAAAGCAGCAGGTATTTGTTTAGTAGCTAATATTGCTGGTGGTGCTATGGGTGCTATGGGTATTCCAGTTACAGTACCAGCACAATTAACTGAACTTGACGCATTAACTATTGGTCGTCAAACTGTTCTTATTTTACCTTTCATTAGTATCATCTTACCTTTCTTACTTGTTTCAATGGTCGATGGAATTAAAGGTATTAAAGAAACTTGGCAAGGTATTCTTGTAAGTGGTGTTTCTTTCGCAATTACTCAGTTCGCTGTAACTTACTTCTTAGGCGCAGAACTTACTAACATTTTCGCAGCCGTTGTAAGTATGATTGCTCTTGCATTATTCTTACGTGTTTGGCAACCAAAATCTTCTACTAAAAAAGAAAAACAAGAAACTAAAGTATCACATACATTCAATCAAATTTTATATGCTTGGTCTCCATTCGTATTCTTAACTGCATTTGTAACAATCTTTAACTTAAAACCGATTAAAGCTTTATTTGCTCCAGATGGTGCGTTAGCAAACTTAGTATTTAACATTCAGTTCCCTGGTCTTCATAATGCTGTTATGAAAACTACACCAATTACAAAAGCTGATACACCTTTCGCAGCTGTTTTCAAATTCGATGTATTCTCTTCTACAACTACTGCGATTGTACTAGCAATTATCGTTTCACTTATCGTTTACCGCGTAAAAGGTAAACTGGTTAAAGAATTAATGATTGAAACAATGAAAGAATTAAAAGCTCCAGTATATACAATTTGTAGCGTTATCGCTTTAGCTTACGTAGAGAACTACTCTGGTATGTCATCTACACTTGGACTTGCATTCTCTTCTACTGGTAATGCATTCCCAATTCTTTCTCCAATCTTAGGATGGATTGGCGTATTCATTACAGGTTCAGTAGTTTCAAGTGGTTCTTTATTCGCACCACTTCAAGCAGTAACAGCAGACCAATTAAACATCGTTCCTTCTACACTCGTTGCCCTAAACGTAGTAGGTGGTACAATGGCAAAAATGGTTTCACCACAATCTGTAGCAGTTGCTTGTGCAGCAGTTGGACTAGTTGGTAAAGAATCTGCTCTATTTAAAACAGCAATGAAATACAGTTTAATCTTCTTAGCTGTTATTAGCTTACTTCAATTAAACGCTGTGTTTAATATCTTTTAAAAATAAAACACCGATCCAAATGGATCGGTGTTTTTCACATTATATTTTTTTATTTTTTAATAAAGAAGCTCCAGCAATTTCAGGATGTGTCATTTCAAATGGATCTAAAATAATATCCAATTCTTCTTCTGTCAGTACACCATGTTCT
The DNA here is from genome assembly GCF_900108285.1 of Bacillus sp. ok061. Lineage (NCBI taxonomy): Bacteria > Bacillati > Bacillota > Bacilli > Caryophanales > Bacillaceae > Bacillus > Bacillus sp. ok061. The sequence continues at coordinate 122,067 of NZ_FNUW01000009.1, forward strand.
AAACATAACTCTCTAACAGACTTTCCTGTTTCAATTGCTTCACGTGCAATACGCGATGCTGCTTCATAACCAATATGAGGATTAACTGCTGTAATAATTCCAACACTTTTCTCAACATATTGCTTCAGCAATTCTTCATTTGCTGTAATTCCTTCAATACAATATTCACGGAATACACGGAATCCGTTATTCATAATACTTATAGATTGAATTAAATTAAATACAAGCACAGGCTCCATTACGTTTAACTCTAATTGTCCTGCTTCTGATGCTAAGCAAATTGTATGATCGTTTCCGATGACTTGGAATGCGACTTGGTTAATTACTTCTGCCATAACTGGATTTACTTTTCCTGGCATAATCGATGAACCTGGCTGACGTGCTGGCAATTGAATTTCAGCTAACCCAACACGTGGACCAGACGCCATAATACGAAGATCGTTTGCAATTTTAGACATGTTCATCATACATACTTTAAGCGCTGCAGATACTTCTGTGTATGCATCTGTATTTTGCGTTGCATCAACTAAATGCTCTGCACCAACAAGTGGGAATCCACTAAACGTTCTTAAATGTTTTACCACTTGTTCAATATACGTAGGATTTGCATTTAATCCTGTACCAACAGCTGTCGCCCCCATATTCACTTCATATAAATGTTGACGAGACTGTTTAATTCTTTTTATATCACGCTCAAGCACTCGGCTATACGCTTCAAATTCTTGTCCAAGGCGAATTGGAACTGCATCTTGTAAATGTGTGCGTCCCATTTTAATAACGTGATCAAACTCTTTTGCTTTTTTACGAAAAGCAGAATGAAGTTCTTCCATTGTAATAAGAAGCTCTTCTAACATCATAAGAGTTGCAATATGAATCCCTGTTGGAAACGCATCGTTCGTTGATTGAGCCATGTTCACATGAGTGTTTGGGCTAATTTTCGCATATTCCCCTTTTTCATATCCCATACGCTCTAACGCTCTATTCGCAATTACTTCATTTGTATTCATATTAATAGAAGTTCCGGCTCCGCCTTGAATAGGATCCACGATAAATTGATCATGAAACTTTCCATCAACAATTTCTTGCGCTGCTTCTGCAATTTCATGTCCAATGTCTTTAGCTAAGTAACCAGTATCTATATTCGCAAGTGCCGCCGCTTTTTTCACAATTGCCATTGCTGTAATGAGTGATGGATGAATGCGGTATCCTGTAATTGGGAAGTTTTCTACGGCACGTAATGTTTGTACACCATAATAAGCTGCACTTGGTACTTCTTTTTCACCTAAAAAATCTTTTTCTATACGTATATCCTTCGTTGCTATCATTTTTATCACCTATACTTTTTCATTCTAAATCCTTATCCAAAAAATCCGCCCTCTAAAAACACGAGTATCATTCAGAAAAATTTTTCAGTATCCACCTTCACTATATAGCACCTTTTTTGAAAGCGCAAACATTTATTTTTCTGTATATCCTTTTTATTAAAGTTTATAGAAAATCATTCTTCTACTTTCCTTATTTCCACTCGTTTAATTTGATGCATATCCTTTTCAAGGACTTTAAAATAAAAACCGTGTTTCTCAATAATATCTCCTTCAGCAACGATTTGTTTTTGTACCATAATCCAGCCACCAATTGTATCTACATCATCAGCAATTAAATGTATGCCAAGCAAATCATTTACTTCACTAATAAGCACTTTTCCCTCTACGATTTTATATCCTTCACTTACATGCTCTATAGGTGGATTCTCATCTTCATCGTATTCATCTCGAATCTCTCCAACAATTTCTTCTAAAATATCTTCTAGTGTAACAATCCCTGCTGTACCACCATATTCATCATATAATACAGCTAATGGAATGTGTTTTCTTTGCATTTGTAACAGTAAATCATGAATTGGAATATTTTCTAGCACTTCAATAACTGGCCTTGTATATGGCATAATTGAGCACTCCTCGTCCCGATTACCATCCATATAACGAATAAATAAATCTTTTACATTTACCATCCCAATAATTTCATCTTTATCTTCACCAAATACAGGATATCTCGTGTACTTTTCTTGTGCGATGACTTTAATATGTGTTTCAAATGGTTCGTCCTCATATAAACCTACAACTTCCGTACGAGGTACCATAATTTCTTTTGCTACTCTATTATCAAATTCAAAAATATTATTTACATATTTAAATTCCCTTTGGTTAATCTCTCCGCTCTCATAGCTCTCAGATAAGATTAACCTTAATTCTTCTTCTGAATGAGCTACTTCATGTTCAGAAGCTGGATGTAATCCGAATAAACCAGTTACAACTCTCGCTGAACCATTTAAAGCCCAAATAAACGGGTACATAACTCGGTAAAAATAAATAAGTGGTTTCGATAACAATAAGCTAACTTGTTCTGCTTTTTGTATAGCAAATGTCTTTGGAGCAAGTTCCCCAATGACAACATGTAAAAATGTAATTACTGCAAAGGCAATAATAAATGAAACTGTACTGGAAATTGCAGGTGAGAATTGTAATTTTAAAAACAACGGCTCGAGTAAATGTTTAATAGTTGGTTCCCCTAACCACCCGAGCCCTAAAGCAGTAATTGTAATACCTAGCTGACAGGCCGATAAATACTCGTCTAAATTTGAAGTTACCTTTTTAGCTGCCAGTGCACCTCGTCTTTTTTCACTAACGAGTTGATCAATACGACTGCTACGTACCTTAATAATTGCAAATTCAACAGCCACAAAAAATGCTGTTAACCCAATAAGAATGACTACCATCAATAATTTTAAAATATCCACATATGTCCTTTAGCTTTCTTAGCTAAAGTTACACCTCCTTTTAAAAAGAAGTTTCACTTTAGTTTCTTCAATTATTGGAAAGCAACTCTATATAAAATCCACCAATTTTCAAACCTCATACAATTCTAAAGGTAAACCATCAGGGTCTTGGAAAAAGACGAATTTCTTCCCCGTTATTTCATCAATACGGATTGGTTCTGTCTTAACACCACATTGGTTTAAATGCTTCACAGCTTCTTCTATATTTGTAACAGCAAATGCTAAATGTCTAAGACCGGTTGCTTCTGGAAAACTTTTGCGCTCAGGCGGATTTGGAAATGAAAATAATTCGATTTGATACTCTTCTCCTACACATAAATCTAATTTATAAGAATCTCGTTCCTTTCTATATACTTCATTAATCTCTTTAAACCCTAATATTATAGTATAAAAATTCTTTGACCTCTCATAATTCGAACAAATAATTGCAACGTGATGCACTCTACTTATATTCATACTCTCTCTATTCCTTTCTTTACCAAAGATGCATATTCTCCCTTGAAATGAAAAACATATATAGCAGAATATCTCTTTTAGGGGGCTTATCATGAAATTCATTACTTTTTTCGTCGGACTAATTGTTGTTTTCTTGCTGGCTTATATTGCTAGCAATAATAAGAAGCATATTAAATTTAAACCAATTTTTATCATGCTTATTATACAGTTAATTTTAACTTATTTACTATTAAATACAGAAATCGGCCTCATACTTATTAGAATCATTTCCAGTTTGTTTACCAAGCTACTCGAGTATGCTGCTGATGGAATAAATTTCGTATTTGGTGGTCTTGCAAATAAAGGTGAAATGCCATTTTTCCTTACTGTATTATTACCAATCGTCTTTATTTCTGTTTTAATTGGTATATTACAACATTTCAAAATACTACCATTTTTTATTCATTGGATCGGGTACTTTCTTAGTAAAATAAATGGTCTTGGGAAATTAGAATCTTACAATGCTATTGCCTCTGCCATTGTCGGCCAATCAGAAGTTTTTATTACAGTGAAAAAGCAATTAGCTCAAATTCCAAAACACCGTCTTTATACACTTTGTGCCTCTGCTATGTCAACCGTATCTATGTCTATCGTAGGTGCCTATATGACAATGATTGAACCTAAATATGTAGTAACTGCACTCGTTCTCAATTTATTTAGCGGTTTTATTATCGTACTCATCATTAACCCTTACGACGTTAAAGATGACGAAGATATTTTAGAAATCAAAGGTGAAAAACAAAGCTTTTTTGAAATGCTTGGAGAATACATTCTTGATGGTTTTCGTGTAGCCATTGTTGTCGGCGCTATGCTCATCGGATTCGTCGCATTAATTAGTTGTATTAATGACCTGTTCCTCATTATATTCGGTATTACGTTCCAACAATTAATCGGCTATGTATTTGCACCTATCGCATTCCTTATCGGTGTACCAAGTTCTGAAATTGTCGCAGCTGGTAGCATTATGGCAACGAAGCTTGTAACGAATGAATTTGTCGCAATGATGGACCTTAGTAAAATTTCTAATAGCCTTTCTCCCCGTACAGTTGGTATTATTTCTGTTTTCCTTGTGTCTTTTGCCAATTTTTCTTCCATTGGTATTATTTCAGGTGCGGTAAAAGGACTAAACGAAGAACAAGGAAACGTTGTTGCGAGGTTTGGCCTTAAATTACTATATGGAGCTACTCTCGTTAGTATTTTATCTGCAATTATCGTAAGCATTATGTTGTAATTAGGTAAAATTTTATCATTTTCTTATCCCTATCTTTTGTATACAATAACGAATAGATGTCTTATAAAGTGAAACTTTACTCAGAGGGGGCTATCCCCCTCTGAGTATTAGTTGAACCAATCGGGCTTTTACGGGCAGTTAACTCCCACCTAACTTCCTTGCATTCGCTGGACTTTGAGGTGGGAGTTTTACTGCCCGTTAATGCGGGATAAATAATCAAGACATCTATTTTTTATACATGTACAATCGCTTTTATTTAGCGTAAAATATTTTTTATGTGTTTGAATACACTTCTAAATGTATACACTTTGATAGTTTTAAAGGAGAAAAAATGATGAAATCCGACCCGAACAACAATACGCGAGCCAAAAAAGGACGCTCAAAGAAAAAACGCCTACTTTGGTTCCTTCTTATTCCATTACTAATTGTAGCACTTGGAGCAGGAGGCTACTCCTTCCATATATACAGTAAAGCAAAGTCCGTCTTAAATAATGCTTATGCTGAACTAGGTCGAGGAGATAAGTCCAGTAAACGCGAAAAAGCTGTTAAACCTATGACCGACAACATTTCTGTACTAATTATGGGTGTTGATGAAAGTGATATTAGGGAAAAAGGTTATGGAAAAGCAACTCGAACAGATGCATTATTACTTGCAACAATTAATAAAAACGATAAATCCGTTAAACTTGTAAGCATTCCACGTGACTCACGCGTCTACATTAAATCACGTGATAAATACGATAAAATCACACATGCGCACGTATTCGGTGGTGTAGACAGCACAATCGATACGGTAGAGAACTTTTTAGATGTTCCAGTTGACTACTATGTAAAATTCAACTTTAAATCATTTATTAAAATTGTTGATTCCCTTGGTGGTATTACTGTAGACGTTCCAGTTGAGTTCACAGAGCAAAATAGTAAAGATGAAGCAGATGCAATTCATCTAAAAAAAGGACGTCAACATTTAAATGGAGAAGAGGCACTGGCACTGGCTAGAACTCGTCATATCGATAGTGATTATATGCGTGGTCAACGACAACAGCTTGTATTAGAGGCCATTGCTGAAAAGGCACTATCTCTTAATTCCATTAATAAAATCGGAGGCCTACTAGACGCTGTCGATAAAGACTTAAAAACCAATTTAACTTTTGATGATATGATGACAATTACAAAAAATTCAATGGATTCAAATTTAAAGATGGAAAAAATGCAAGTAGAAGGTACAGATAAATATATAGGTGGTATTTATTATTACGTTCCAAATGAAAAAAGCGTCGATAATATTTCGACAAAACTACAAGAACATCTCGGTGTTACGAATAAAAATGAGCATAAAAAATTATAATAAAAAGGCTGCTAGATTTTTCTAGACAGCCTTTTTATTATAATTTTCAACATATTTTTCATACACATTGTGACAAGAAGTGACAATTATTACAGCGGTGTAACATTTTTTATGAAAACATTACACACACAGTGAAAATAATAGTATACTAGTACGTACATAATGTTATTTTCATCATTTTTATACAAAAAATGTAATACATATATTTATACATAAATTTCTGGGGGGAAATAAATGAAGCTAAGTAAAATACTGATCGGTTCTGCAATTGCTGGGGGCATATTACTTTGTGTAGGCGGTGTTGGGGGATATCAATATGTCTCCAAATTAAATAATCAATTAGATACTACTGCATTACCAAATACTACATTTGAAGGTATTTCTCTCGATGGAAAAAATAAGAAAGATATTCAAGCAATTATTAATCAAAAGGTAACTGAATTAGATCAAAAATCCCTTACCTACATATTCCAAAACGATAAACAAACTTATACATGGAAAGATTTAGGGATAAATTATAAAGAGAAAGATATTATTGACAAAATCTTTAAAGAACAAGAAGGAAACGTAATGAATCGTTACAAAATGCGTAAGCAAGCTGAAAACGGTGAATTAAAACGTGACTATAAATTAACACCACAATTAAATGCAACAGCTTATGAAACCTTTATAAAAGATAAATATAATGAAACATTAAAAAATCCTGTTAATGCAGAATTCAGTATTGAAGGCTCAACAGTAAATGCTAGTCAAAGCCAAAACGGAGAAAAAATTGATAAAGGGAAACTAAACGGTTTAACAAACGAAGCTATTACTACCGGTAAATCAGATGTTACATTGCCAGTTACATTCATAAAACCAGAACGCTCTACAGAAGACATACAGAAAATGGGGATTAAAGAAGTCATTGCTGAATATTCTACGCCAATGGCTGGCCGTAACGGAAATCAATCATTTAACGTAAATAAGTCAGCCAATACTTTAAGTGGGGTTATTGTCGCACCTGATGAAACGTTTAGTTTTAATGGCCGCGTTGGCGTAACTGATGCTGCACACGGTTATAAATCTGCAGCAGTATATTCACAAGGTAAAGTAATACAAAGTGCAGGCGGAGGAGTTTGCCAAGTCAGTAGTACATTATACAGCGCTGCTTTAAGGGCAGATTTAGGAATTGTTTCTCGAAGCAATCATTCTATGCCGGTAAATTATTTACCACTTGGGCAAGATGCAGCAGTAGCAGATTATGGTCCAGATTTAAAATTTAAAAATAATACAGGCAATCATATTTATATTCAAGCATTTTCAAATGGAGGTAGTATTACTACACGCATTTTCGGTACAAATACTGGTAAAAATGTTGAAGTTTCTTCTCAAGTAATTAGTAGAACTAGTGATAAAATAACAGCGGTTACGTATAAAAAAGTAACACAAAACGGGGAAGTAATATCAAATGGACAAATTTCAAAAAGCGTATATAAAAGCGCTGCAAAAGAATAGATAATATCAACCGAATAGCATAAAGAAAAAGGCGTGATTAAATCACGCCTTTTTCTTTTGCAGTAATAGTAAAAAAGTTTCAAGATGGTCTTTCGTTTCTTCTAAAGACCACATACGATTCCCTTCCTTCGCAGCTAATACACACGCCTCTTCCCACACGTTCTTTTTCTTCATATTTATTAATTCATCACGTAATTTCAAAACAATTTCTTCGTCTTCTTGTTCAATAAACTCTTCCATCACGCTTACTATTTCATCCTCATGAATACTTAACGTACAGTACGATTTAAGAAAGTATTGTAATGTCGTATACATAATGTACTCCCCCTTCTTATTTATCAGATGGATAAGAAGTAATAATCTTAAACCCTAATTCCCCTGACTTATCTCTTGCTAAAACAGTAACAGTTTTTACTAACTTGTCTTTTACACTCATATTTTTCTTTATTACCGTTTTTCCAACAGGGAATGAATGAGTTGTATTTAATACGAGACGAGCCTCTTTAGAATTTTTTAACCAATCTTGAATTTCCTTGTCATGTTGCTTCAAGCTATCTTTTACAGCTTTCGTCGCTGTTTCTTTATCATAGTATGTACTTGCGGCTGACACTTTATCTGTCTTCAAGCGATTCTTCAAATCCTCTTCTGACTTGCCTACATGTCTTTCAATCGTATGACCATTTTTAGGTGGTCCTTCCATTTCATCTAAAATATTATCACTAATTTTTTCTACCGATGTAGCTTGATTCCCTGTCTGTTTCTCTGGTTTTTGTTCTTTTCCTGCACATCCACTTAAGATCAGCATTAATGCCAATAAACTACTGAAGAAAAGACTGCTTATTCGTTTCATCATATCACCTCTTCCATGATTATTATCGCAACTTCACTAAAAGTCAATTTCACAATAAAAAAATCTATCAGTTTTCATTTTTTTCATCTGTTTTTCCATATTTACCCGCGCAATTTCATCAACCCTCTATTTTCCGAGTTTTATAATATATACCCCCTATATTTTATAATTATTTCCCAGAAAAAATCACCAATAACATAACTATAAAACTCTTTTGTACAAAGGTTTTTATAGCATTTTTCAAAACAATTTAAAATACCCCTGTTTTTATATACCCAATACCTATATAAGGTATAAAGACACCTTCTTATCAACGTTTTTCTACATTATGTAAATTTATCCTTGCCTATACAATCGAAATATGGTGTAATGCAAAAAAAGATAAAGGATTTTAAACCATGGCTGAAACGATTCAAAATTTCTTAACAGAATACTATTCAATCGCAATTCCACTTAGTATCTTAATTAACATCATCATTAGTCTTTTAGGTGTTATTCCTAGCATCTTTTTAACCGCCATTAATATACAGCTCTTCGGTGTAACAAATGGCACAATCATTTCGATCGCAGGTGAGGCCTTAGGGGCTATTATCTCGTTTTATATTTATCGCATGGGCCTTCAAAAGTTCACTCACGATAAAGTAAATAAGTATCCAAAGGTAGAGCGTCTTCTTTATGTAGAAGGTAGAGAGGCCTTCCTACTCGTTCTATCGTTTCGATTGATACCTTTCATCCCATCAAGTATCGTGACTTTATTTGCAGCTCTAGGGAAAATGTCATTACTCTCCTTCAGTATTGCCAGTACAATAGGTAAAATACCGGCCTTATTGATTGAAGTATATTCGGCATATCATGTTATGAACGGAACAAATGAAGCGAAGTGGATTGTAACAATCGCAGGCACTATTGGATTGTTTTATTTGTGGAAAAAATGGAGAAAAAAATAAAGAAGGAGCATCGGCTCCTTCTTTATTTTTGAGGTATTTTATTAATAGCTATCCCTTAAATCCTTAGTTAATACCAACAGCACTAAATGATTGCTTAACTGCTGCTACTTCCGCAGAAGTCGCACCATATAAATCAGCTGCAGCTTGTACTGCACCAGCACGAGCTTGGCTAAATGTAGTAGATTGCGTGAAATATTGTGTGTTTGCACGGTAATAAATTGCACCTAACTTATCTTTACCAATGCCCGTTACAGTTACACCCGAATGCGTACCGCCATTTGCTAATAAATAAGCTTGTTTGTTAATAATACCACTGTTTGTATGAACGCCACCGTTATCACTTGAACCTGTGTAACGCTTAGAATAGTGGTCTGGGTCACCATATTTCGCTGGATCACTCATAGAGCGAAGCGCGTCTCCTGCTTTACCAGGTGTGTAAATATCTTCACCAATCTCCCAATCCGGGTTACGGTTATCATAGAATTCTACTAAAGTACCAAAGATATCAGAAATCGCTTCATTTAAAGCCCCAGATTCATTTTGATAAATTAGATTTGAACTATTTTCCGTAACAGCATGCGTTAACTCGTGACCAATTACATCAATTCCACCAGATAATGAAGTAAACGTTACACCATCACCATCTCCGTATACCATCTGTGATCCGTTCCAGAATGCATTGTTATAATTACTTCCGTAATGAACTGTCGATTTTAACGGCGCTCCTGCATCATTAATAGAATTTCTATTAAACGTAGCTTTATAATAATCATATGTTTTACCTGCATAGTAATGAGCATCTACTGCTGCTGCATCATACGCTGCATTGAAAACATTATCTGCATCTGCCCATAATGTTCCTGGTAATGTTGAACGATTTTTCGCATCATATGTGAAAATCGTTGCCCCGCGTGTATTATCTTGTAAGTAGTAAGATGATCCAGATAACGTTGTATTAAGCGACTTCGTATCTCCTAATACACCTTTACCAGTTCCTACTTTATTCGTTCCTGTAACAGGCTTTACAACAGCTTTCGCATCCTGTTTAGGAGCCTCTTGCTTAACTGGTGACTTATCATCATTCGTTACATGATCAATTGTATTAAACTTATTTAATACTTTACCGCTGTCTGCCTCAATGAAATAGTAGTAGTTTCCTGGGCTTGGATCTAAGAAGTTTAGATTTACAACGTATGCATATGTTGTTTCCTCACCGTTTTGATATACATATAAGTCCGCTTTTGGTTCTACCTCATATTTCGGTGTTACCCCTAAATCTTGCTGCGCAATTTCAATTGCTTTTGCGCCTTCAATCTTATTTTTATTTTTCAACTTTTCCTTTTTGTCTAAATCAGGTGCAACTGTTCCAGACAATACTTTTAAAGAACCGTCTTTACTTACGTGAGCCACTTGCGTAGAACCCCATACAGGTACTCCTTCGTAAACTTGTTGCATACGTACTACTGTTGAATCAGTTACAGCATCTTTCTTCACTTGTTTCACTTTGAAAGAATCTTGCGCACTCTTTTCCCCTAGCTTGTAATCACCTTTTGCTGCGTTTAAGTAATCAAACACAACAGATTCTGCTTTCTTACCAGTCGCTCCAGTTAGATCACCAGAAATAAACTCAGGTGACTGTACTGTCTCATTGTACTTCTTCGTAGAGAGTACATTTTTAGAATCCGCAAATGCAGAGCCTGTCCCTCCAAACGTAGTAACTGCCATTCCTGTCGCTAACACTAACGCTAAACTTTTCTTTTTCATGAACCTTCCCCCTAATAAAAAATTTTTTGAAAAAGAGTAGTTTCATATTAGCATTATGTTTCCACTATTAATATACTAAAAATTCAAATAATTATTTTCTCAAGTTTTGTAGAATTTTGAGGAACAAATATTGAAAAACCCCTTTCCGGTTGGAAAGGGGGGGATTATAAATTAACTTGTTCAACAGTTTTAGCTTGTTGACCAACAATATCAGGTTTACTGCTATATTGTTGTATTCCTCCAGCAACTGTAAGAGTCACTATAAATGCCAATACTCCAAATACCATCTTTTTCATTTTTATTCCTCCTTATTATCATTCATTAAATCAATAACTAACCTATAATATCGATTACTTTCTTCAAATCTCGATAAACTGGAAAAATGTTCTGCTAGTTCAACGTATACTTTCTTTAATTCTATTTTATTTCCTGCAGATTTATACAATGGGATAGCCTCATTTTCCAAAAATACTTTATAATCTTTTGCTTCTTCAAAATATTTATATCTAAGCATTAAAAGCAAATATAATTTTGCATTAAATCTCTCTTCCTGTTTTGCTGCATCAATTCCCTTATCAATTAATGTCCTTGCCTCTTCCAACTCTTCTAATTTAATGCATACTAATGCCATTTCGTATATTGTATCTAAATAGTTTAAATCTATTTGTTTTTGAAGTTGTAGACTATCTAAATAATATTTTTTCGCTTGCTGGTATTTGCCTTTTTTATAATAGATACTTCCCATATTACTTAAAGTAATAGCTAATAGTACATCCTTATCAGCAAAAGATGTGGCCTCTCTCAATATACTCTCATACATTTTTAAAGCTTCTTCATACTGACCTTTTTCTGTATAACTTACCGCAATAAGGATTTGGCAATTAATTATGTTTCTAAACTTATATTCACTACGAAATCCTTCTAATGCCATATTTACAAAATGAATTGCAAGATGATGAATATCTAAATGAGTATATGCAAGCGCTATATTATAATACAAGCCTGTTTCATAATACCCTTGTTCCTTGGCCATTACTTCTGTTTTTAATAAGTAATCTAACCCATCCTTCCATCTATACTGTAAACAGCACAATAACCCTCTACTATACATATATAATAACTTCTGAAATGGAGAATATTTTTTATATACCTTCTTCAACTTATCTAATTCTTCTTCGAGTGCAGAAATATCCCTTTTCATAATTAAATACCGCGTATACAGCAGTTTATAATAATTTATAATTTCAAAATCCAACACATGCTTCATTTCACCTTGCAACTCTTCATATATACGTTCTACTTGTTGCTTGTCCAAATGAACTAGTGCATTCAACCATTCATCCAGCTTCCCCTTCACATCTTCTTCTACATCTCTCAAATCCGTCACAGCAATTTCTAGTCTTGTGCAGAGCAATTGTAGAATTTCTTCTGATGCTTCGATCTTTCCATTTTCGATCTTACTTAAGTATGAGACAGAACAAATGCCCTGACATAATTCTTCTTGTGTCATTTTTTGCTGAAGCCGTTTGTAAAAGACTTGTTTGCCTATTTTTTCTAATGTTTGTTGCATTGTCCTCCTCCATTCTCATTACCCCATTACTCTAATAATACATAAAATTTGGAGAAATATAAATTGATAAATATAAATTTTCTAAAAAATATGCATAATTTCATTTTTTTCTCTCTTGACTTCACATCAATATCTCTTCTTTGCTACGAATGGTGAAAAATTGGTATACTATAACCAAATTATGGAGGTGTTCTCGCGATGACTCATTATAAAGACGATAGTTATGCCTTACATACAGACCTATATCAAATCAACATGGCTTATACATATTGGAAAGATGGTATTCATAATCGCCGTTCTGTTTTTGATTTATATTTTCGAAAGCTTCCATTTGAGAACGGTTACGCTGTTTTTGCTGGCCTTGAGAAAATTGTAGAGTACATAGAAAATTTCAGTTTTACTGAAAGCGATATCGCTTATTTAGCAGAATTACAATTTGAAGAAGAATTCCTTCATTATTTACAAAATATGAAATTCACTGGGACGATTCGCAGTATGCAAGAAGGTGAAGTTGTATTTAATAACGAGCCTTTATTACGTGTTGATGCACCACTCGGTGAAGCACAAATTATTGAAACCGCCCTCTTAAATATTGTGAATTACCAAACATTAATTGCAACAAAAGCTGCTCGTATGAAACATGCTGCAAGTAATGATGAGCTTTTAGAGTTCGGCACAAGACGTGCCCATGAGTTTGATGCTGCCCTTTGGGGGACACGCGCTGCCTTTATTGGTGGTTTCTCCTCTACAAGCAACGTTCGTGCCGGAAAACGCTTCGGGATCCCTGTAGCTGGCACACATGCTCACTCTTTCGTTCAAGCATATCGCGATGAATACGTCGCATTTAAGAAATACGCTGAAACTCATAAAAAGTGCGTCTTTCTCGTTGATACATATGACACATTAAAATCTGGTGTTCCAAATGCGATTCGTGTCGCAAAAGAATTTGGAGATCGTATTGATTTCTATGGTATTCGTCTTGATAGTGGTGATATGGCTTATTTATCTAAAAAGGCAAGAAAACTACTAGATGAAGCAGGATTTACAAATACAAAAATTATCGCTTCTAGCGATTTAGATGAATACACAATTATGCACCTTAAATCTCAAGGAGCCAAAATTGACGTATGGGGCGTTGGGACAAAGTTAATTACGTCCTTTGAACAACCTGCATTAGGAGCTGTTTACAAACTAGTTGCGATTGAAGATACTGATGGAAAATTAAATGATACGATTAAAATTTCATCTAACCCTGAAAAAATCACCACTCCAGGACTGAAACGAATTTATCGTATTATCAACCGTGTTAACGATCATGCAGAGGGTGATTATATTGCGTTAGATTCTGAAGAACCCGGAAAAGAAGAGCGCTTAAAAATGTTCCATCCAGTTCACACATATATAAGTAAATTCGTAACAAACTTTGAAGCCCGTGAACTGCATAAAGACATTTTCGTTAACGGTGAAAGAACATATGAACTACCAAGTATATTAGATATTCAACAATATAATGAACAGAGTCTCGCTCTATTTTGGGAAGAATATATGCGCACTTTAAATCCCGAAGAGTATCCTGTCGATTTAAGCCAAGAGTGCTGGGATCATAAAATGAATTACATTCAAACTGTTCGAGAACAAGTTGAAAAAAACATACAAAAATAAACAGAGAAGTTTCCCCTTCTCTGTTTTTTCAATACTATATGGATATTTGTAAAAAATATATTAAAATAATAAGACGAATGTTTTTTATTTGTAAATTTTAATATTATACTATTTAAAAGTAAAATAATATTTGATATTATTTTATTGAATCAATTTCAACAAAATAACCAATAAAAAAGAGGACGCAGATTGCGTCCTCTTTTTTATAAATCTTTCACTCGTAATACACGCATTGCATTTAACACTGCAAGTAGTGTCACACCAACATCTGAGAAAACAGCTTCCCACATTGTTGCAATACCAAAGGCACCAAGTAATAAAACGATCCCTTTTACACCTAAAGCAAAGATGATATTTTGCCACACTATACTTCTTGTGCGTTTTGCAATTTTTACAGCGGTCGCAATTTTTGAAGGCTCATCAGTCATAATAACGATGTCTGCCGCTTCAATTGCTGCATCTGATCCTAAACCACCCATCGCAATACCAACGTCTGCACGGGCTAATACTGGTGTATCGTTAATACCGTCACCAACGAAGGCAATTTTTTCTTTTCCGTGCTTCACTGCATCAATTTTTTCAATCTCTTCTACTTTTTGTTGCGGTAGTAATTCCGCATGAACTTCATCTAATCCTAATTCTTTACCGACAGCTTCACCCACTGGTTTTGCATCACCAGTTAACATTACTGTCTTTTTAATACCTAGTTCTTTTAACTTTTGAATCGCTTGTTTCGAATCCTCTTTTACCTCATCAGAGATAACAATATAACCTGCATATTTTCCATCTACAGCAACGTGAACTAATGTACCTACTGTTTCTGGTTGTTTAAATTCAATATTTTCTTTTCTCATTAATTTTGCATTACCTGCAAAAATTTCTTTTCCTTGTACTTTTACGACTGTACCGTGACCAGAAATTTCGTTATAATCATCGATTATTTTTTCATCAATTGATTTTCCATATGCCTTTCGAATAGATTGGGCAATTGGATGATTAGAATACACTTCAGCAAATGCCGCATACTCTAATAACTCCTCACTTGTAGTACCTTCGCTCGGTTCCATTTTTGTAACTTTAAAAACACCTTTTGTTAATGTTCCTGTTTTGTCAAAAACAATATATTTCACATCATTTAAAGCTTCTAAATAGTTACTTCCTTTTACTAAAACCCCACTTTTAGATGCACCACCGATACCTCCAAAGAATCCAAGAGGAATGGATACAACTAGCGCACATGGACAAGAGATTACTAAGAACACTAAAGCTCTATAAATCCACTCAGAGAATGTAGCTCCTTCTAAAATAAGTGGTGGAATAAACGCCATGATCGCCGCTGTAATAACTACAACTGGAGTGTAGTAACGCGCAAATTTCGTAATGAAGTTTTCTGTTGGTGCTTTTTTACTGCTTGCATTTTGAACTAAATCTAAAATTTTCGATACAGTTGATTCACCGAATTCTTTTTTAACTTCAACTGTCAATACACCATTTTGGTTCACAAAGCCACTTAATACATCATTTCCAACTTCAACTTCACGCGGCACAGATTCACCAGTTAATGCTGAAGTATCTACCATTGATGTTCCTTCAATTACTTTTCCGTCTAATGGTACTTTCTCACCTGGCTTAACGATAATATAATCGCCAATTTGTACATCTTCTGGTGATACTTGTTTCGTTTCATTTCCAACCTTTATATTTGCATAATCAGGACGAATATCCATTAATGAAGTAATTGATTTTCGAGAGCGGTTTACCGCAATGCTTTGGAATAGTTCTCCTACTTGATAAAATAGCATTACTGCTACAGCTTCTGAATATTGCTGAATTGCAAAAGCTCCTACAGTTGCAATTGCCATTAAGAAGTTTTCATCAAATACTTGGCCACGAGTTATGTTTCTTACCGCTCTCCAAACGATATCTCCACCTATTAATAAATAAGCAAGGACGAATAACGGAATTGTTACCATTTGTGGTAAACCCGCTAATGCAGCAATTGCTGTCAAAATTCCGCCGACCACTAATCTCCCTACCATCTTTTTCACATTTGCTTCACCATGATCGTGACTATGTCCGTGGTCATGACCGTTCTTCTCTTCACGAACAACTTTCACATCTGGCTCTAATTTTTGAACGACATTTGTTATATTTGCTACAGTCGCTTCTAGTTCTCTTTTATTCGCAACTTCTACTCGTAGTTTCTTCGATACGAAATCAACAGTTGCTTCTGAGACAGCTGGCATTTCCTTAACTTTATTTTCAATTTTCATTGCACAGTTCGCGCAATCTAAACCTTCTAATATAAATACTTCTTTAGCAATTTTATTTTTTTGTTCTTCTTGCACTTTAATATGCGGTTCTAATTTTGTAACGAGTTGTTTTGCTTCCGTAACAACTTCGTTTTCTTTATTTTGTGCTGTTTCTAAGATCATTGTCTTTGTTGCGAAGTTTACAGAGCAAGAATTTACTCCTTCTATATTCCCAACACCTTTTTCAATTTTCATTGCACAGTTCGCACAATCTAAACCTTCTAACATCAATTTCTTTTTCACTAATGCTTCAGCCATCGTTCTCCCTCCTCGCGTTCTTTTTATTCTTCTTCGTTTACGTGTTCAAACGCTTGCTCGAAGATATGAATTACATGCTGATCAGCTAACGAATAATAAACAACCTTTCCTTCTTTACGATTCTTTACAAGTTTCGCTTGCTTTAACACACGAAGCTGATGCGAAATAGATGATTGTGTCATTCCTAATAAATAAGCTAAATCACAAACGCACATTTCAGCTTCAAATAGCGCATGTAATATTCTCGTACGTGTACGATCACCTAATACTTTAAATAGTTCTGCTACTTTACTTAAACTTTCATCAGTTGGAATTGTTTGTTTTACTTGCTCAACAACTTCTTCATGAATTATTGTTTGAGAACATGTCTCTTGTGGTGTTTCTACTTTATTTCCAGCCATTATAGCTCACCTCTTTAATTGAACATATGAACAATCATTCATATATCTTATACTTTTATTATATGAGTACCTGCTCATATGTGTCAATGAAATCTGAATTTTTTTATGAACATTTTAATAAGGCATATACATATTTTCCGCATCCTCTATATTCTCATACAAAAAAGGATGTACAAGTCGCACACCCCTTTTTACTTACTTTTCATTTTTCACCGCATCCACAATTAAAGAAACAAATCCTAACTGATTATCCCGATTTCTATGGTCAAAACGTTTTGATCTATAAATAAATCCACCTTTCTCATTCCAATCATTATAGTGAAACTTACCCTTCTCATCACAGTATTCTAAGAGCCTCACTTGAAAACCTGCTGATTTAAACATGGACGTGATTGTTTTATAGTTATGAACAATTTTATGATTTGCTGCAGGATGATCTAATGGACCAGGTCCACCTATTTGTACCCCTTGCTGATATTCTTCATCTGGAAAAAATGCATCTGGTACTGCACAACGAATATATCCATTCTCCATTAAAAACTCATAACAAATTTTTGCAGCTTCAATTCCTTCTTCATATGATAAATGCTCCCATACATGTTCTGCCAAAATTATTGATAAAGAATTAGGTTGAAATTTATCCCGCATTAACGGGTAGTAAGACCCCCACCTCAAAACTCAGAGAGAGCAAAGAAGTTAGGTGGGGGATCAACTCCCCGTAAAAGCCCGATTGGTTCAACTAATAATCAGTGGGGGATGAAGAAAACCCCCACTGATTAAAGTTTCACTTTATCAAGCCAAGTTTCTCTTCGTACTAAATTTAATTCTTCTTCATTCGTATGTATCCAACCAGGGTTATTATTATAACCCTCTGCTCCAACAACAATTTTCATTTCTTCCATTTTGCTCCCACCCCTTTTTTCATATTCCGACATAAAAATTCAACAAAGTAATATATGTTCCCTTCATTTCAACAAAAGAAAAAGCCTTGCGCGCTCCCTAGACGCACAAGGCTTACTGTGTTATATCCCTTTAATTAGCTTGATCTAAATTATCCTGCGAACTTCTATCGTCTTTTAAATGACTATGTTTTTTCGAATAAACAAAGTATACAACTACTCCAATTGCTAACCAAATACCAAAGTATATCCATGTTGTTAACGGTAAATTTACCATTAAGAATAGACAACATGCAATTGAAATAATCGGTAAGATCGGTACAAGTGGTACCATAAATCCACGTTGTAATTTCGGATGCGTTTTACGAAGAATGATAACAGTTACACCAACCATGGCGAATGTTAATAACGCTCCAATATTCGCTAAATTCGACAATTCTTTTAAATCGATAAATCCAGCAATTAAAGCACTACCAATTCCTGTTAACCAAACTGAAAATGTTGGCGCTTCAGTCTTCTTGTTAATTTTCGCAAAAGATTTTGGTAATAAACCGTCACGGCTCATTGCGAAGAATACACGTGTTGTCGCATAAATGTAAGCGAAAATTACAGCCATAATACCAATTACAGCTCCAATTGCAATTACACCAGCCACTTTATCTTGTCCTACAACTTCTAACACATATGCCATAGCTTCAGGTACATCTAATTCCTTATAAGAAACCATACCTGTCATAACGAGACAAACTACAACATAAATGATTGTACAAATAACTAACGAAGCAATAATACCAATTGGTAGATCACGTTGCGGATTTTTTACTTCTTCAGCAGAAGTTGCTAATGCATCAAATCCTAAGAAAGCAAAGAATACTGCTGCTCCCCCTGCGAACACTCCACTTAAACCGTAAGGTGCAAATGGTATCCAGTTTTCTGGTTTCACGTAGAATACACCAACTGCAATGAATAAAACAACAATACCAATTTTAATTAATACCATTATGTTATTCACACGCTTACTTTCTTTCGTACCTCGTGATAATAACCAAGTTATCACTAACGTAACGATAACTGCTGGTAAGTTTACCATACCACCTTGCGCTGGAATCGTTAGCAACGCTTTTGGAATTTCAAGTCCCAGTCCACTCACTAAATTATTGAAATAACCTGTCCATCCGCCAGCTACTGCGGCAGTCGTTACGACATATACGGATAACAATGTCCATCCCATTAAATGAGCAACAAACTCA
The DNA here is from genome assembly GCF_900108285.1 of Bacillus sp. ok061. Lineage (NCBI taxonomy): Bacteria > Bacillati > Bacillota > Bacilli > Caryophanales > Bacillaceae > Bacillus > Bacillus sp. ok061. Next base: position 141,387 of record NZ_FNUW01000009.1, read on the forward strand.
CCAATTGTTGCATATGAATATGTGTACACACTACCTGAAACAGGAAGTGTAGATGCAACTTCTGCATAACATAATGCTGCAAATCCACAAACAATTGCTGCAATCATAAATGAAAAAATAACTGCTGGACCAGCATCTCTTGCTGCTACTAATCCAGTTAATACTAGAACTCCTGTACCAATTATCGCACCAATCCCTAGCATTGTTAGGTCAAATGCCCCTAGCGTTTTCGTCAAAGTTTTACTTTTACTTTCCCCTAACAATTGCGTAACGGATTTCTTTTTAAATAGGTTGGCCACGATGTATGCCCCCTTTTACTAAGAAGAGCTAAGAGGTATTATCTCTTAGCTCTTATCATGTTGTATTATATATTGTTCGATTTTGTTTTGTATAATGCTTCTATTAGCAAGATACTGTTTCTGCTTCTAATAATTCTTTAGCACCTTTGTACTCTACACCGTGAGCTTCTGCAACTGCTTCAAATGTTACATAGCCATCTAATGTGTTAATACCTTTTAATAATGCAGAGTTGCCTAGGCAAGCTTCTTTGTAGCCTTTGTTAGCAATTTGTACTGCATATGGTACTGTTACGTTTGTTAATGCAAGAGTTGATGTACGTGGAACCGCACCTGGCATGTTTGCAACTGCATAATGAACAACGCCGTGTTTTTCGTAAGTTGGGTTATCATGAGTTGTAATACGGTCAGTTGTTTCGAAAATACCACCTTGGTCAATCGCGATATCTACAACAACAGAACCTGGTTCCATTGATTTAATCATTTCTTCTGTTACAAGTTTTGGCGCTTTTGCACCTGGGATTAATACTGCACCAATTACAAGATCAGACTCTTTAACAGCTTCTGCAATATTGTAAGGATTAGACATTAAAGTTTTTACTTGGTTTCCGAAAATGTCATCTAATTGACGAAGACGTTCTGCGCTTAAGTCGATGATTGTTACATCCGCACCTAGTCCAACTGCAATTTTAGCAGCATTTGTACCAGCTTGTCCACCACCGATGATTGTTACTTTACCACGTTTAACTCCTGGAACACCTGCAAGTAAGATACCTTTACCGCCTTTGTTTTTCTCAAGGAATTGCGCACCAATTTGTGCAGCCATACGACCAGCTACTTCACTCATAGGCGCAAGTAATGGTAATGAACGGTTTTCTAATTGTACTGTTTCATATGCGATAGAAACAACTTTTTTCTCGATTAAAGCTTTTGTTAATTCTGGCTCTGGAGCTAAGTGTAAGTATGTGAATAAGATTAAGCCTTCACTGAAGTGTTTGTATTCGCTTTCAATTGGTTCCTTAACTTTCATAACCATTTCCATGTTCCAAGCTTCTTCAGCTGTATCAACAATTTTTGCTCCCGCTTCAACATACTGAGCGTCTGTGAAACCAGATCCTAAACCTGCACCCTTTTGAATGAATACTTCGTGATTGTTACGAATTAAATGTACAACACCTGCTGGTGTCATTGCCACACGGTTTTCGTTGTTTTTAATTTCTGCTGGTACCCCAATACGCATAATGAAATGCCCCCTTATAATTAACAGAAAAAAGAGATTCTTTTTTCTTTTTGTAATAATTAATAACTTATGTCCTTATTCTAGCATAACTTAAAAGTTATGAAAACGCTAACATACCATTTTTATAAAGTTTATATATTTAGAATAGTGTAAATATATAAAACATTGATTCTATTAGGGGTTTCGTGACATCCCATTATCTTTCACTCAATTTTTATTATACTTCTTCAAAATAAACAGTAATCATTTATTATTTGACAATAATGTAACAATGTAAAAAACTAAGCGATAATGTATACATATACAGTTATTACTTTACTTAATACTTTAGAGATATATTCTTTTCACAAAAAAACAGCTGCTAGCATTTAGCTAGCAGCTGGATAACTTATAAATAATTTTGAAAACAAGTCATCTGTCGTTTCAGTAATTTTATCAAACAGACCACTTTCTTCCGCTTCTTGCTCTTTTAACATCTTAATTGTTTCACGTGCATCTTCAGGGTAATCGGTTATGATACCATCTACGTTTAACTTATAATATGCCTTTAAATTTTCCATATCATTTACTGTCCATACGTAAATTGGTTTGTTTAACTTCCTTGCTTCTTTTACTAATTTCTTATTTAACATATATTCTTCTGCTACGTAAAAGTCAGCCTTCACATTCTTTAAGTTAGCTCTACTTGCATACAATATATACCCTACTTTTATATCTGGATTTGCACGCTTAAACTCTTTAATAAGCGGATAGTGTAACGTTTGAATTACACATTGCTTCTCGAATTCATTATCTTTAATTGTTTTTAAGACTTTGTTTACAAAATCTTTTTCGCCCCCATGAAGCTTCACTTCTATATTAAGTTTGATTTTGCCATTTGCTAGTTTAATGATTTCATCAAGTGTACTTATTTGTCCTGAAAGTCCATCTTGACTAAGGGTAAGCTGGCTTAACTCAGCCATCGTTAAATCTGACACATGCACATTGGCATTTGCGAGACGTTTCAGCTTCAAATCATGTATAACCGCTAGTTCACCGTCTTTCGTTTGTAATACATCTATTTCAGCATAGTCTGCTTTTGCATCAATAGCACCTTGCACAGCTTCTTTCGTATTTTCTACGCCTTTTGATATATACCCGCGGTGCGCCATAATAATTGGTTCTTTATACGAATTTGAAATAAACGTTACAATGAAGGCAACAACCATTCCAGCAGTAATAATCCCCACAATATATACGCCAAGAAATTTCCAACGATGTTTTTGGAAGAAACATTTATCTGCTTTCGTTTTCGAATAATCTAACCCTTCTTCTAATAAAACATCTTCAACCGGTACCTTTTGTAAGTATAATCGCGTAATCGCCATAATATAAAATGGCGTCACGATAAAACTAAATAAATACAATGTACTCGTTAAAAATACAGAAATCGTTGATTCAGCTAATAATGCAAATGTTCCTTTCGGGTTTGTAAATTCATAAACACCCCATAGGCACAATAAATACATTCCCAAAAATACGACATATACAATTCCAATTGAAATAAAAAATCCTACTAAAAAAAATAGTACTTTAAAAAAGCTTTCCTTTACTAAAGTTGCACTTTTACGTGCTGCCACGCGAAATGGTTTTTGCTCTAAAACAACAATAGGTAGAACGAAAATCCATCGAAGATTCAAATACGCGACTACAGCAAAGAACGTGTAATAACCAACTTGCCCAATCGTTGTCTTAAACAGTTCTCCTGTAATAAAGTTAGGAATTTGAATTTGCGGGATTAATGCCGTTTCATATCCCATATTTAAAAGAGGCAACAATACGACAGCATATAAAATAAATCCTGGTAAGCAATATGTGAAAAGAGTAGGTAAATACGTTACCGTTTTATATAAAATCGGACGTAATTTCACCTTCTGTCTTTTATGAGCGAAATACGAAATAATAATAAGCACCGCAAATTCCGTAAAGATAAGAAACAGTGCTAGCAATGACAAAATCACGATTGCTAAGATGCCATAAGGCGTCTTTAAAAACGCTAATAATTCATCATTTGTCGCATTTGCATAACCACCAAAATACAATAACTTATTAAAAATGATTCCAAATAGTGGAACAAACACAATCGCTGCTAATAATTTATAAGCAAGTTGAAAAGTTAATACATTCCAAAAAGCAAATTTAACTGTTTGAAAGGAATGTCTCATTACTCCTGGTATAGATAGTTTTTTACGGTGTTGCATATATTCCTCCAAATTCTAAAACGGTATTTGAGATGGATTCCACATTTCCAGTTCTAATCCATCTTTTTAATAATAATATATTCCACTTAACATGAACACTCTTATACATATAATGAAAAAAGTGATGGCTACTTCCCATCACTTTTTCATTTATTCTATTTTTTCTCTAACCCTTGTCCAAATGCTTTCAAGAAGCTAAAACCGAATGTAATAGCTCTATTGATATCTGGATCTTTTAATACTTTAAAGAAATCCATCACTTTTGTTTTTTTACCACTATTTAATTCGTCTGTTGCAAATTGCAATCCTGTAACTAAACTTGACGTAATTTGCTTCGTTATTTCTGGGTCAACTGAAGATAACGCTTCTCCTGCCCCCATCATATTATTTAACGCATTTTTAACGGGTTCACGATTTAATTGCTCCACAGCGATTTTTGAAACATCTTCCTTCGCAACAAGTAAACTAATTGCCGCATCTAATATACCAGCCTTCTGCAACTGTGCTAAAAGCTGCATCGTTTCTTCTACTGCTTCACGATTATTAGATAGCTCATTTAGAAGTTCATCTGCTACTTGCTGTTTCTGTTCTTCCTCTGTTACAACTTTCTTTTTAATTATAGTAATTTCTTTCGCCACTATCTCCGCCCCCTAGTCCACAAGTGATACGTATTGTTTTCTTTGCCATTTTTGCTCGATTTCAACACCGTTTTGCGGATTACCCTTTTTATCTCTCGGGTTTGAAGATGGTAACGGACGATTCCCTTTTTCACGTAGTACACGCATCTTTACCATCGTTTGTTTGTACGCTGGTGTACACGTATAAAGATCTGTCGCCGTTCCAGTTAAAATATTGATTGCCTCTTCATTTACCGTTGCATGCATCGGTAAATATAGCTCTTTCCCCGTTACACGATCTGTAACAAGTGCCTGTACTTTAATTTTCCCAAATGGTGATGCTAATTCTACAAGACCACCATCTTTCACATTACGCTCTAGGGCAAGTTCCGGCGAGATTTCAACGAAAACTTCAGATACTTTAGATAAAATACCAGCCGATTTATTCGTCATATTCCCTTCATGGAAATGTTCTAACATACGACCATTATTTAAAAGTAAATCATACTCATCTGGTGCTACAACTGGTGGTACCCATTCATCTAATGATAGACGAGCTAGTTTATCCGGGAAGTTAAATCCGTCCACATATAATAGTGGTGTATCGCTACCATCATGGCTACCCCAACATAAACTATTCCATCCTTCTAAACGATCGTATGTTGCCTGAGAATATAAAGGTGCAAGCGATGCAATTTCATCCATGATTTCACTTGGATTTTCATAATTCCAGTCCCCGCCAAGTGCACGAGCTACTTTTTGTAAAATCCACCAGTCTGGCTTTGAATCACCAAGCGGCTTCAATACTTCATATAATCTTTGAATACGGCGCTCTGTATTCGTAAATGTTCCCTCTTTTTCTAAGCTTGGTGCTGCCGGTAAAATAACATCAGCAAAACGAGCTGTTTTCGATAAGAACATATCTTGAACAACAAGGAAATCTAAATTCGCTAAAATATGTTGTACATGGTTGGCATTCGAATCTACTAAAGCCATTTCTTCACCCATAACATACATACCACGCAGTTTTCCTTCATCTGCCGCAAGTAACATTGCAATATTATTTAAGCCTGGTGCTTTCGGAATTGTAGTACCGTATGCTTTTTCAAATTTCGCACGGAGCGCATCATCTGAAACTGCTTGGTAACCTGGAAGCCAGTTTGGTAATGTTGCCATATCACAAGCGCCTTGTACGTTATTATGTCCGCGTAATGGATATGCTCCTGCACCAGGACGACGATAGTTACCCGTAACAAGCAATAGATTTGAAATTGCTGCTGAAGTTGTACTTCCTCCAGTATTTTGAGTTACACCCATTCCCCAAAGTACACAAGTACCATCTGCTTCATATACCATACGAGCCATTTCTTTCAGGTTTTCTTTCGAAATACCCGTAATTTCTTCTGTATAATCCAGCGTATACTTTTCTACCATTTTGCTATATTCATCAAAATTCTTCACATTTTCAGCTATGAACTTTTTATCGTGCCAATCTTGATCAATAATATATTTCGTAATACCAGCGAGCCATACGTAATCAGTTCCTTGGCGCGGATGAATGAATAAATCTGCACGCTCTGCCATTTCATGTTTACGAAGGTCCGCCACAATTAATTTTTGGTCATGTAATTTATGAGCACGTTTTACACGCGTCGCAAGTACAGGATGTCCTTCTGTTGGATTTGCTCCAACGATAATGACAAGACCCGCTTCCGCAATATCTTTCACTGTTCCAGCGTCCCCGCCCATACCGACAGTTTTAAATAAACCGTCTGTTGCTGGAGATTGACAATAACGGGAACAGTTGTCTACATTATTCGTTCCATATATTTGACGGGCTAGTTTTTGCATAAGATAATTTTCTTCATTCGTTACTTTTGAAGAAGAAATAAATCCAAATGCATCACTGCCATATTCTGATTTAATATGCTGCATATTGGATGCAACAACTTCAAGAGCCTCTTCCCATGAAGCTTCAACAAACATATCTCCTTGGCGAATTAATGGCTTTGTAATACGATCTTCACTGTTTACAAAATCCCATCCAAACTTGCCTTTTACACATGTGGAAATACCGTTAACCGGCGCATCTGAAACAGGCTGTACTTTCAAAATGTGGCGGTCTTTCGTCCATACTTCAAATGAACAACCTACACCACAAAATGTACAAACTGTTTTTGTTTTATTCACTTTCGTCTTACGCATCGCAGCCTCTACTTCTGAAACAGCTAAAATACTACTATATCCAGGCTCTACATCCTTCACAAAATCAATCATCGGATCTAACACATCCGTTTTCAATCCAGTCATGAATCCAGCTTCACCCAGCATTGTTTTTTCCATTAACGCATTACATGGACATACTGTTACACACTGCCCACAACTTACACAAGATGAGTCATTTATACTTACACCATTGTCCCATATAACACGTGGACGGTCTAAGCTCCAATCAATCGATATAGTTTCATTCACTTGTAAGTTTTGACATACTTCTACACACTGCCCACAAGCAATACATTGATTTGGATCATATCGATAAAATGGATGTGACATATCCACTTCACACGCACTTACTTTCGGCTCATACGGATATTTCTGTTCCTCAATTCCCATCATATGTACTGTATTGTGGACTTTACAGTTACCATTATTGTTATCACAAACGGTACAATACAATAGATGATTCTCTAATATTCGATCCATTGCCTCAGTCTGTGCCTCTTTTGCACGCTGGGACTGTCTTTCGATATGCATACCGTTCTCTAATTTCGTTGAACAAGCACGCAATAACTTTCCATTTACTTCTACAATACACGTATCACAAGTTTGAATTGGATCTACTTCTGGTACATGACAAATTTGAGGATGTTCCAAATTACTCTCGTTAAATAATTGTAGTATCGTCTTTTCACCTGATGCAGAAAATTCTTTACCATCGACGGTTACACGGACTGTCTGTTCTGCCATAGTTTCCCCTCTCCTTACAACCAACTGTACAACACAATTATGAATCCGTTTTCAAAATCGCATTACTGTACATATTTTTGAAACGCTCTACCCAAATACTTTCTTATGAAGTCGATTCTAGATGTTATAAGGTATAACTACGAAAGCTTGAAAATATCACTATTCTACAGTTCTATTATATCGTACATATACAATAATAACCAAAATAATCTGTGATCTTCTTGCTAATAGGTGTTTTTATTTTTCCATTGTTTTATGATAAATGTGGGAGAGAAATACATATAAAAGGGGAATTAAATATGGGGCCTACACAAGAGACTTATACAATTGTACGCTATCAATCTGGTACATTTTCAAAACAACTTGATGAGATTGTTACAGAATCTCCTATTACTATTAAATTGAATGGTGAAGAATATGTAACAGTCGTATGCACACCAAATTATATTGAAGATATGGTAATTGGTTTTTTAATTTCTGAGGGGATTATTTCTTCCTATAAAGATGTTGAAGAAATATGGGTTCAAAAAGATAACGGAATTGTCCATGTAAAATCATCAAAAGTGAATCCGCTCTATCAAACTCTATATAATAAACGATACATCACTTCTTGCTGCGGAAAAGGTAGACAAGGGTTTATTTTCGTAAACGACGCAGCAAAAGCAAAAGACTTACATGATATACATGTAAAAATTACTCCTGAAGAATGCTTTCACTTAATGAATACCTTGCAACAATCTTCTACTACATTTCGCCAAACTGGCGGTGTTCACAATACCGCGCTATGTGATCGCAACAATATCCTCCTATCAAGAATGGATATTGGAAGACATAATGCATTAGATAAAATATATGGTCATTGTTTGCGTAACGATATATCCATTAAAGGAAAAATCATCGCATTTAGCGGACGTATTTCATCCGAAATTTTACTCAAAGTTTCAAAAATCGGATGTGAAATTGTTCTATCTAAATCCGCTCCAACAAAACTGGCATTGCAACTTGCCCATGATTTAGGCATTACAGTCGTAGGGTTTATTAGAAATGAATCTTGTAATATTTACACACATCCAAAACGAATTGACGGCTATCAATCCAATGTTTAAAAAATAACTCCTCAATGAGGAGTTATTTTAGTTATAAAAATGTAACATATTAAACACTTGAATAGTTAATAAAGTTAATATATAATTTCATTACATAATTAAAACAAAACATTGTAGCATATATCTTTTCATTCTTTTACAAATTAAAAGAGAATACTAACAAAACATATACTCAATCTTATAAAAGTAATGGATTTATTTGAAATCCACCAGGGAGGTTACAACTATGGAAATTCGCTTATTAACAACAGAGGATGCAGAAATATATTTAAAAGTTTGTATGGAAGGTTTAACGAAGAATCCGGAAGCTTTTAGCTCTTCTTATGAAGATGTTCTTAAACATGAAGATCCTGTGGCTGCTATGGCTAAACGATTAAGCAATCCGGATAAGTATACTCTAGGTGTCTTCAAAGATAATGATTTAATTGGTATCGCTACTCTAGAAACAAAACCATTTATTAAACAAGAACATAAAGCAAAAATTGGCTCCGTTTTTGTTTCCCCAAAAGCACGTGGTCTCGGAGCAGGACGAGCTCTCATTAAAGCAATTATTGAAAATGCCGATAAATTACATGTAGAACAACTTATGCTCGATGTTGTAGTTGGTAACGTTGGTGCCAAAAAACTATATGAGTCATTAGGTTTCCAAACTTACGGCGTACAAGAACGTTCATTAAAACATAACGGTCAATATTGGGACGAGGAACATATGGTTCTGTTCTTAAATGATTAATACTTCAATATAAAGTGAAACTTTACTCAGTGGGGGATTTTTCCATCCCCCACTGAGTATTAGCTGAACCAATCGGGCTATTACGGGGTAGTTTTCCAAAAGCATCTTTCTTAATAAGAAAGATGTTTTTTTGCATTACAACAATGTAATCTTCATGTCACCTTTATCGATCGTACCAATCCTTACCATTCATTATACTAAAAATATAAAGTGAAACTTTACTCAGTGGGGAACCACATCTCACACTGATCCAATGTACTTGATATGTAAAGGAGAATGTGACATGAAACAAAACAAACGAGCTATGCTTTTAATATTTACTACAGCGATTATAACTTCTGGATTAGCAATTTTACCTTGGTTTATCATATAGGAATACTCCCCTAACAATGAAAAAAGCTGATTGCTTCTTAAGAAGCAATCAGCTTTTTTATTTTATAAAATCCCTAAAATTTTATTTACACAACTTATAATAATAACCATAGATACGGCAACACACATGACAACCGTATTACGATCTTGCTTTTCTTTTTTTGAAATTTCTTCTTTTGGATTCATGTGTATGATCTCCTTTAAAAAAAGTGTGAGATAGGAAATTTTTCTTATCCGATGCGAGGTGAATACGAAAACCCTCTCTATCTCACATACACAATAGAATGGAATTGTCATTTTATAAATAAAATGACATGACGTTATGTCGCAACATAGGGTATTTTGTGTCGCTACGTTTTTTATTATAAAAAATAGTTGTGCAAAACTAGTGCATTTTTTATGTCAATTACTCCGAGCGAAAAAATCATCCCTCCATTCAATCACATAAAAAGAGTTTTTTATTATTTTCATGTAAACTATACAAGTAGAATGAACAGTTTGGGGTGCACAAGATTATGGTAAAAATTTTATTAGTAGACGATGAAGAACGTATGTTACGATTATTAGATCTATTCTTAAGCCCTCGCGGCTATTTTTGTATGAAAGCTACCTCTGGCCTTGAAGCACTAAAATTAATCGAACAAAAAGAATTCGATATTATTTTATTAGATGTTATGATGCCGAATATGGATGGATGGGATACTTGCTATCAAATTCGTCAAATTTCTAACGTTCCTATCATTATGTTAACAGCTCGCAACCAAAACTACGATATGGTGAAAGGCCTCACGATGGGCGCAGATGATTATATTACAAAACCATTTGATGAGCATGTATTAGTCGCACGAATCGAGGCTATATTACGCCGTACAAAAAAAGATGGCTTTGTTAGTTTCAATGGTATTGAGTGGGATAAAACGAAACATACCGTCACAGTGTACGATGAAAAAATCTCGCTAACTCCTATCGAATTTTCGTTACTCGGACTATTTTTGCAAAATACAAACCGTGCTTATAGCCGAGATGATTTAATCGAAAAAATTTGGGGCTATGAAACAGATATCGAATATAGAACAATTGATTCACACATTCGTAATATCCGTGATAAACTACGCAAAAAAGGATTTCCGATTGAAGATTACCTAGAAACGGTCTATAAAGTCGGATATAAATGGAAAAGTGAATAATTACTTCGGTCAGTGGGAAATCGTATACCACTGACTCTTTATTATGAATAAGGTATGGTGAGAAAATGAGTAAACTTTCCCTTAAAATTGGGACATACTTTTTAATATTAGCTTTATGTATTGAAACAATTGCTTTCGTATCTTTTTATAAAAGCCTTTCAACAATGCGTGTGAAAGAAGAAACCGATGCTCTATTAGAGAAAGGTAATCGGTATCGTGATAAGATTGTAAACCGTGCAAGATGGAATGATCATTCTAAACAACAGCAATACACAGAACGTCCTAAACACCCTCGGTATCAGGATTTCACTATCGAGCATGCGGCTGAAGATTTAATCGGTTCCGAATTAATTGCTAATACTGATATCACAATCATTATAACTGACAATAACGGCAAAATTATTTCTAACTCAGAACCCATAACGAAAGAAATGCAAAAACAACTTATTTGTAAAACAAAATCTATTCCAAAAAGCGGGTTAATTGTAGAAAGAAACTGGAAAAAATCAAAATTCATCTCAACAGTAAGTCCACTTGAAATTCAAGGATTTCAAGGTAATTTACATATGTTATTAAAAACATCTTTCTTAGAAAAGATGTTACTTAAACTCCTGCATCAATTTCTTATCATTAGTATTTTGACGATTATTTTAACAACTATTTCTGTCTTTGTTTTTTCTAAATTTATTACAGATCCTCTTATAAAAATGAAGAGAGCGACAGAAAAAATGTCAAAATTAAACAAGCCAATTCAATTAGGTATTAAACGAAATGATGAACTCGGAAGTTTAGCAAAAACAATTGAAGATTTATCGAGTGAGCTTACGTATATGAAAAAAGAGCGCAATGAATTTCTCGCTAGTGTCGCTCATGAACTATTAACTCCATTGACCTATATGAAAGGTTATGCAAAGGTAGCAAAGAGAGACTCTTTAACAAAAGAGGAGCGAGAAGAATACTTACAAATCATTGAGGATGAAACGGATAGTGTAACCGATCTCGTCCAAGATTTATTTATGCTTGTACAATTAGAACAACACCAATTTGTTATAAAAAAACAAAAAGTGCTTCTTCAGCCATTTTTAGAACGAATGGTTGAAAAAACAAAAACAACATTAACGAATAAGCAAATGCAACTTCATGTATATTGCAAAGATGATTTAGAAGTTTGTATAGACGAAAGACGTATGGAACAAGTTATGTTAAATTTATTACACAACGCTTATCAACATTCGCCAGAAAACACATCCATTACGATACGTGTACTCATGGAAACATATTCTTTTACAATAAGTGTACAAGATGAAGGTGAAGGTATTCCTGAAGAAGATATCCCGCATATTTTTGACCGTTTTTATCGTGTTGATAAATCCAGAACACGAGCTACAGGCGGAAAAGGCATCGGGCTAGCTGTTGCAAAGGAAATTGTAGAATTGCATAACGGTTCTATTCTAGTAACAAGCCAATTAGGAGCGGGAACAAACTTTATAATCGAGCTACCTTTTGAATAATATGCGTGTGAAAACACCAGTAGTAGTAAACACTACTGGTGTTATTTTGTTCATAAAAACTGCTCATATAAGCTAAGCTTTTGAAATTATTCTTATTTCAATATAAAATAAAGTGAAACTTTAATCCATGGAAAGGTTCACTCCATGGATTATTAGTTGAACCAATCGGGCATTTACGGGCAGTTATCTCCCGCCTAAATTCCGCGCATTCGCCGAATTTTAAAGTTGGAGTCTTACTGCCCGTTAATGCGGGGTAAAGGTACATTTGCAAAGATTTGGAGGGTGATATAATTGGATATCCATGTATTAACAAAAGACGAAGCAGAAATTTACTTAGAACTTCGCGTAGAAGGATTAAAGCAAAACCCTGAAGCATTCAGCTCTTCTTATGAAGATATTATTAATAAAGAGTGTGCGATTGAATATAAAGCACAAAAATTAGCACAAGATGAAAACTATACGCTAGGTGCATTTAAAGATGGAAAATTAATCGGGGTTGCAACACTGGAAACGAAACCATATGTAAAACAAGAACATAAAGCTAAAATCGGTTCTGTATATGTATCTCCAAAAGCACGCGGACTTGGAGCAGGAAAAGCACTTATTAAAGAATGTCTTGAACTTGCTAAATCTTTAGAAGTAGAACAAGTTATGCTTGATGTTGTCGTCGGCAACGATGGAGCGAAAAAACTTTATGAATCATTAGGTTTTAAAACATTCGGTGTACAAGAACGTTCATTAAAATATAACGGACAATATTGGGACGAAGAGCATATGGTCTTATTCTTAGATGAAAATAAATAATAAAAAACATCCTCATGTTTGGAGGATGTTTTTTTACTTTCTTGTAAACCATGCCGTGTGTAATAATTGAATCGCTTTCGCAATCTCTTCCTCTGATAATATCGCAAACCCAAGTAAAACTACACTCTCAGGCGCCGTACCGTCTTTATAGTACGTAGACACAGGATATATTTTGATACTATATTTCGCAGCTTCTTGAATTAATTCTTCTTCCCGCATTCCATTATGCACTTTTAATAAAATGTGTAATCCCGAATCTTCTCCTATCACTTCAACACGATTAGAGAAATACTTCTCTATTTCAAAAACAAGTCGATCTCTCTTCTTTCGGTAGACGACACGCATTTTATGAATATGTTTTTCCCAATAGCCTTCATTTAAAAATCTTCTAATCACTTCTTGGTCCATTCTTGAAACACTTTGTGTGTAAAATAAATATTGCTGTTGATACTTTTTAATTAATTTCTTCGGCAACACCATATAACTCATCCGTAGCGATGGCAATAATGCTTTAGATAGCGTCCCCATATAAATAACTTTCCCCTCTGTATCTAACCCTTGCAGCGCCGGTATAGGCTTTCCAGAATAGCGAAATTCACTATCATAATCATCTTCAATAATATACCTGCTCTCTTCTTTCTTTGCCCATTGTAAAAGCTGCATCCTTCTCGTAATAGGCATAATCATTCCATATGGAAACTGATGGGAAGGTGTAACAAATACAACATTCGCATTGCTATTTTCTAAATCTGCAATACAAATTCCATCTCTATCTAAAGGTAACATTTGGACCCTTGTTTCTCCCTGTTCAAAAACGACCATTTTCCTATGATACCCTGGATTTTCAACTGCATAATTGCTTTCCTTTAACAATTGAAAAAGTAGTTTCACTAATATTTGTGTCCCCGCTCCTAATACAATTTGACTAGCTGAGCAACGCACTCCTCTAGATTCATACAAATAGCTCGCTATTTCCTCCCTTAAGCTCAATTCTCCTTGAGGGTGTCCAAGAAAAAGCAACTCATTATTATGTGGCTGCCATACATCATTTATAAGCTTGCGGTACGTAGTGAACGGAAAAGTATCCGTATCAACCCCTGTTTGGGTGAAATCAAATTTATAGTTCTCCTCCCGAAACGATACTTCTTCTACTTTCACTTCTCTTCCTTCTACATAAATCATTTGTTCAATTTTACATACAAAATAACCTTTTCTCGATGCCGATTCAATATAACCTTCTGCAAGTAATTGCTCGTAAGCTGCTTCTACTGTATTTTTACTCACTTGTAAATAGCTCGCCAGCTTTCTTTTAGCAGGTAATTTTGTAAAAGCCGGAATCGATCCATCTTTAATCTCTTTTTTTATATACTCATACAATTGCACATATATTGCCTTTTTACTATTCATATTTAAATTAGGCGTTAATTCTAACATAATATCTGACCCCTTAATAAAACTAAAATCTGATACTTTTTACAGTACCAGAAGTTATATATAATTCCTTTTATCATGTCACACATAAAAAATCAAATACTGGAGAGGAGAAACATGATAATGAACAATGGTAGACGTATCGGACTTATTATGATTATTACAGGGGCTACATTATGGGGATTATCTGGTCCAATGATTCAGTGGCTATTTCAGCATACTAATGTATCCTCAATTGATTTTTTAACAATTCGATTGTTGCTTGCAGGAATATTTATTTTGTCTTTCTTACTTATAAAGAAACAAAACATATTTCAAATTTGGAAACACCCTAGATATTCTATACAACTTATTATTTTCTCTATTCTCGGCATGCTTGGTGCGCAATACGCCTTTATCGAAACGGTTCATATTAGTAACGCGGTCACTGCAACGCTATTTCAATTTCTAGGTCCTGTTCTTATTACCGTGTACGTTGCATTTGAACAAAGAAAATTCCCTGCTTCCATGCAACTATTCGCAATTATAGCCGCGCTAATAGGAACATACTTTATTATTACAAATGGCTCAATTGAAAATATTGTTTTATCTAAAGAAGCTATTATTTTTGGACTATTAACAGCAATCGGATTTGCATTTTATACCCTTCATCCGGCTTCTCTCATTAAAGAATGCGGGACAACTGTAGTAATTGGTTGGGGGATGTTAATCGGAGGAATTGCACTACTTATTTATAATCGTTCATTCGGGTGGAATCAATTTTCACAAACCCTTACACTAAAAACTTTTTCTATGCTTATTCTTATCATTATTAGTGGTACCCTTTCTTTCCTTCTATATATCGGTAGTCTTAAATATTTAGCAGCAACAGAAACAAGCATTTTATCTAGCATTGAACCCCTTGTAGCTACCATCGTTTCAATTACTTGGCTAAATGAAGCTTTTGGAGTATACCAATTATTAGGCGGCGTATGTATCGTTCTGTCCGTTATTTTTTTGACGATGCCTCAAAAAGAAACCGAACCAACCTATACAACGGAACAAATATAAAATGAAACTTTAATTAGTGGGGCTATCTCCCACTGATGATTAACCTACACCAATCGGGCTTTTACGGGATAAAAAATGTCAAAAGAGGTCGTACAAAACTTACGACCTCTTTTTATACTTTAAAGGAATTGTCCCGCCTTCTAGCAAATACAATTACACTAACAATAAAAACTAGGAGTGTGGCACCATGAAAAAAATCGGAACTATGCTACTTCTCTCCTTCCTCATCACTGGATGCACACAAACGCAACCGGATTCAAAAGAACAAAAAAAAGACGTAATAGCAACGTCATCCACTCAAGTGAACGCACCTTCCTTCTTTCACCTTAGTGTTTTAAAAGATGTAAATTGGGAAGAAACACCTTCTTTCGTAGAAGGAAAAATGCCTTTAAAAGGCATCGAAGGTAAAATCGCAATGGCTGATAGTCCTATTATCGCAAATGAACAAAATGAAATAATGTGGCACTTTTTAGATCCTGAAAGGCCAACTGGAAAATTGTCTATTATTGCGCTAAAACAAGGATCTGTAACTCCAACACCAGTACTCTTTCAACAAGAAACTTCCAAACAAAATTGGACTACTTCAAATACAATCGATTCTACTACAAACGAACTCCCCCTCACTATGTCACTACCTTCATCTGGATTATGGTTATTAAATATATATATAAATGAAAAATATTATGATCAGTTTGTAATTACTGCTGAGTAAAGTGACAAAAATAAACCACTTTCTTACAACAATGTAATTTCTACGTCATGTACTTCGATAGTTGAATTATCTCTCTTCTCTTATACTTAAAGTAAGAAATGAAACGAGGAGAGATGAGAGATGAAAAAAATGATAGAAGTGATCGTAGCAGTAACTGAGGTTTTAGTAAATGGTAAACAAGTTGCAATGGAATTAAATAAATAGTGAAGAAACATAAATAATTCTACACTTCTTCATTATTTTGATTTCTTATCTCAAAAAAGCAGTGCCTTTTTAGGCACTGCTTTTAGCTATTAATAATTTGGTATTTTCGTAATTTGCGCCACGCCTGAATCAATAGCTGCTTTCGCTACTGCTTCTGCAACACTTGGAACAACTCTTTTATCTAATGGATTCGGGATTACATAATTCGCATTACGTTCTTCGTCCGTAATGATGTTAGCGATCCCATATGCTGCCGCTAATTTCATCTCTTCTGTAATATCAGTCGCGCGCACATCTAACGCACCGCGGAATATTCCGGGAAACGCCAATACATTATTTACTTGATTCGCATAATCCGAGCGCCCAGTTCCTACTACAGCTGCCCCAGCCTCTAATGCATCCTCAGGGAAGATTTCTGGAATTGGATTCGCCATTGCAAACACAATTGCTTTCTCATTCATCGTCTGTACAAGTTCTTTCGTTAATACGTTAGGAGCAGATACGCCAATAAAAATATCAGCTTGGTGAATCGCTTCTTTTAACGTTCCACGCACATGTTCACGATTTGTCTTTTTTGAAACTTCAATTTGCGCTTCATTCATCCATGTTTCACCTTCACAAACAATACCTTCTAAGCTAACTAACGTAATGTGCTTTGCACCAGCCTTTAATAATAATTTTCCGATTGCAATTCCTGCCGAACCCGCACCGTTAATAACGATTTTCACATTATCCATTTGTTTGCTAACAACTTTTAATGCATTAATAACAGCTGCTAAAACGACAATAGCTGTTCCATGTTGATCATCATGGAATACAGGAATATTCGTTTCTTCTTTTAATCGTTTTTCAATTTCAAAACAACGTGGTGCTGCAATATCTTCTAAATTAATCCCTGCAAATGTAGGCTCTAAATTTTTTACAAGAGTAACGATTTCATCTACATCCGTTGTGCCTAAACATAATGGGAAAGCATCTACATTCGCAAATTTCTTAAATAAAATACTCTTCCCTTCCATAACAGGCATAGCTGCTTTCGGTCCAATATTCCCTAAACCAAGTACCGCTGTTCCATCTGAGACAACTGCCACCATATTACCGCGTGCCGTATAGTCATACACTGTTTCTTCATCCGCCGCAATTGCTTTGCAAGACTCCGCTACACCTGGTGTATATGTCAGGCTTAAATCATCCGCTGAATTTACTTCTACTTTACTTGTAATTTCAATTTTCCCTACTAATTCTTTATGCAGTAACAATGATCTTTCATTAATTTGATTATCTAACATACTTATAATCTCCCCTTAATTTGACAAGCTAGCTATATGAATATAGCTAGCTTGTTTGATCATGAAAACATTTTTAATAAAATTGTCGCTGTTACAACCATTGCTGCCCCGCCTAAACGAGTAGAAATTTGCGCGAACGGCATTAATTCCATACGATTTGAAGCCGATAAAATAGCGACATCTCCAGTTCCACCTAAACCGCTATGACATCCAGTTACAATCGCTGATTCAACTGGATACATTTTCATCACTTTCCCTACAAGAAAACCTGATGCTACCATTGTAAGAACAACCGATGCACACACAACAACATATCCTACTGAAAGAACTGCTGCTACGTCTTTTAACGGAATATATAGCAATCCTAATCCGACCATTAAAGGCCAAGTTAAATTTTTTGAAATAAATTTATATAAATGGAATGCTCCTTGCTCCATTTGCGCTGGCATTAATTTAAAGTATTTCACAAGTGCCGCTGAGAAAATCATAATGATTGCCCCAGGAATACCGATGAACTTAGAAGCAAATCCTCCGAAGATGAAGAACGTGCACGCAATTAATAAACCTGCTCCCATTAATGAGAAGTCAATTGGCTTCTCTGTATTTTGTTCTTTTAATAATTCTGCTTGATTGTCTGTTTTCACTAATACACCGTTACCACTAAGCTCTGGTTTCTTCTCACCTAAACGCTTCATATACCCTGCACTCACGATTGCGAACATATTTCCAATAATAGCTGCTGGAATAAGCTGTGATACAAACGTTGCTGATGATTCATTTAAAATGTCACTATAAGCTAGCGACAATGGTAAAATTCCTTCCCCGATACCACCACTCACAATTGGTACGATGATAAAGAAGAATGTCTGCTTCATTTCAAATCCAAATAGTGAACCGACCAATAATCCTACTGCTACAGAAGCTAACGTCCCTACTACTAAAGGAATAAACATACGAACGAAACCTTGTACTAACACTTTACGGTTCATTCCTAAAATACTTCCGACTACTAAACAAGAAATATATAGATATAAAAAGTTCGATTTTTTCATTAACATTGTCGCAGCTTCCATTGAAGCTGGATTCATCCAGTTAAAAAATACAAGTAATGATGGAATAAATAACGAAAGTATTGCTGGACCGCCGATATTTTTTAAAATTGGAATTCTCATCCCAATATCACCTAAGAAAATCCCCATGATCATAATAACTGCAAATCCACCAATCATATCTGCTGGCAATTTATTATATACAGATGCCCCATAAATAATAGCAGCCAATACTACATATAACGGTAAAGGTATAACACCGATTTTTACATTCATAATTTTAGAAGCGAAAGATTCTCTTTGTACTTCATTTCCTTCAGGAAATGATACCGCTTCCACATTTTTTTGAATTCCCATATGGCACCCCCTCGTTTTCTTAATAACAATATTAAAACGCTTTCAATAGTAAAAATAGTTTTTGTAAGTTTTGTAATTGATTTTGTAATTAAAAAAAGTATAAGCGACTTATACTAAGTCGCTTATACGTAAAACTCTATTTTCTTTTGATCAACACATCTTAATTTACTTACAGGTCTTCCCACATGTTGGTACATCATTTCGTTTTCTAACACCCCAATGTCAGTCAAAAACATTACATATTTTCGAATAGAAACTCTTGAAATTCCAACTAATTGTGCCATTTCATCTGTTGTAAACACTCTTCCATTCAGCGACTCGATCTTCTGCCAAATTAATTGCAACGTTTGCTTCGTTAACCCTTTCGGAAGCTCTTTAGTGACAGTAGGCTCTCTTTTTTCTTTTTGTAAAATTAACGAATCTAATTCCGATTGACTAATTTTTTGTTGTTCTTTCATGAAAGTAAATTTTTCTCGATATATCGTTAATGCCTCTTTAAATCGTTCAAATGTAAATGGTTTAATTAAATAATCTACAACTCCATATTGTAATGCTTTTTTAATACTCCCCATATCATGTACAGCTGAAATCATCATTATATCGATTTCTTTTTCTTGGTTCCGGATATACATTAAAAGCTCAAACCCAGTCTCTTCAGGCATAAAAATATCAAGTAATACTAAATCCACTCGTGATTT
The DNA here is from genome assembly GCF_900108285.1 of Bacillus sp. ok061. Classification (NCBI taxonomy): domain Bacteria; kingdom Bacillati; phylum Bacillota; class Bacilli; order Caryophanales; family Bacillaceae; genus Bacillus; species Bacillus sp. ok061. The sequence goes on from NZ_FNUW01000009.1 coordinate 161,253, forward strand.
CTCTAATACTTCTATCGCCGACTTTACTGAGTTAACTGCTTGAACAAGTTCAAACCCTCCTACTTGCTCTAAATAATGCGTATTTAACATTGCTACCATCGGGTCATCTTCTACAATTAAAACTTTAATCATATTTGCCTCTCATCCCTACCTTTAGGTATTTCAATTGTTATCGTTGTTCCCTTTCCTACTAATGAATGCATATGAATTTCCCCATTTATTCGCTGTATACTTTCTTTTACAAGATACAAACCATAACCGCGGTTATCTCCCTTTGTGGAATAACCTTTCGTAAATAATTCCTCTATTTCTTTTTCTTGTATACCTTTTCCCGTATCTTGTACTGTAATAGTTAATATATCCCCATGTTGTATCTCAACTTCAACTTGCTTCTTTTCACAATTCGTCACTGCTTCTAATGCATTATCAATTAAATTTCCGACAATCGTAATAAGTTCATGAGTAATACTTTCATCATCTATTTCCGGCATGTAAGAATCTTCACTTATAATTAATTTTATATTTTTCTCTCTAGCATAGCTGAGCTTACCTAGTAAAAAACCAGCAAATACTGGACTTTTTATTCTTTTCATAACTCCACCAATTTCATATTGATGCTCTGATACCATACCGCTTATATACTTCTGTAATTCTTCATACTGTTTCATATGTGTAAGCCCTAATACGACATGCATCTTATTCATAAACTCATGAGATTGTGCCCGTAATGCTTCTGCATATAGTCTAATACCAGTTAGTTCCTCTGCTAGTTTTCTAATCTCTGTTTTATCACGAAATGTTGCAATTGCACCAACTATTTCTCCTTTTACATATAAAGGAACTCGATTCGTCACAATCGTAATTCCATAAATATTTTGTTCTTCGTTTAATTGTACTTCTCCCGTTTGCAATACTTCTTTTATACGTGAATTTGGCATATACAACTCAACATCTTTACCGATAAAATTTTCTTCAAGTCCGCTTTTTTTAAATAGACGTTTTGCTTCATTATTAATTAGCGTTACTCTAGCCTCTTTATCTACAGCAATGATCCCCTCCTTTACAGATTGTAGCATCGTATTTCTTTCTTCAAGAATTTTTGCTATCCTGTGCGGCTCAAGACCGAATAAACTTTTCTTTATATGTCTAGCTAGCAATATTGCTCCTATAATTCCGACTAATACTCCAACTCCGACACCAATATAAATGATATGTCTACTTTCCTTAACTCTCTCTTTTACATTATCTGCTGAAATACCAACGGCCACTGCTCCAAGTTGTTCACCTGTTTCAGAAAATATTGGTACAAACACTCGCATGGAAATACCTAAAGTTCCTTCTGCTAACGATACATGTTCTTTTCCTTTCAATGCAGGCCCTTCATCCCCACCAATGAAATGACGACCTATTTTTTGAGGATCTGGATGAGATTTTCTTATTCCATCCATGTCCATAACTACGATAAATTGAACACCTGTGTTTTTTAATATCCTATTTGTATACGTTTGGATTGCAGGGGTATCCGCTTTCCCAACCAAACCATTGATTACAATTGAATCATTCGCCACAATGTGTGCAATTGTTTTTGCTTTCTCTGCTTGGCTATCCTCCGTCGCCCGTTCTACATTATGACTAATTAATATATCTGTCACAAGTAAAGAAAAAATTACAACTGTACAAACTAACAATGTAATCGTTTTCCACAAATTCCATAGTCTTTTTCTTTTTTTCATCCCGTTAATGACTCCCCTAATTGCTGAATAGAAAAATAAGTAAGGTGATATTATTTTCACCTTACTTATCTGCTGTTATTATACTTTAAATTTACTAGTCATCGCTTGTAGTTCTTCGGCCATCCCAGCTAAGTTTTGCGAAGCTGAACTAATTTCCTCCATTGAATTAACCTGTTCTTCTGTTGAAGCTGCAACACTTTGCATACTAGCTGTATTTTCTTCTGCAGCCGCTGCAATTTCATCAATAGCATTTGTCACTTCATTTGCATCTCCAGCAATTCTCTTCGTTGTTTCTACCATTTGATTAACTTGAGAAACAATATGTGTAGTAGAACTTAAAATTTCCGTAAAACTTACTTTCGTTTTTGTTACAACATCAAGGCCTTGTTGAACTTCTCCATTCACATTATCCATTGCCTTAACAGTATGTTCAATATCCGCCTTAATTTCTGCAATTAAATTTGCAATCTCTCCAGATGACTCTCCTGATTGCTCTGCTAATTTTCTAACCTCATCTGCTACAATAGCAAATCCTCGTCCCTGTTCACCTGCTCTTGCTGCTTCAATAGCCGCATTTAAAGCTAATAAGTTCGTTTGAGTAGCTATGTTTTGAATTGCTTCAGAAATAGCTCCTACTTGCTTTGATTTCTCATCAAGAAGTTTAATAATAGCATCTGACTCGGATACCGACCTAGAAATAGACTGCATTTGTTTTGCAGTTTGTTCAACTAAATCTTCTCCCTCTTCAGCTCTTTCTCTCGCATGTAATGAGGAAATAGAAATTGACTCTGCGCTTCCAGTTACATCTTGAATTGCTGTATTTACTTGTTGCAATGTAGCCGCACCTTCTTCAACACCTTGACTTTGTGATTCAGCCCCACCTGATACTTGTTCCATTGCAATTGTAATTTGGTCTGTCGCATCATTTGCTTGCTGTACGCTCGCTGTTAACTCTTCTGCCGATGCTGCAACATGTTCTGCTGAAAAGCTAATTTGGGTAATAACATCTTGTAAAGACGTAGACATTTCATTAAATGAATTCCCTAATTTTCCTATGTCATCCTTGGAATGGATTGTAATTTTCTCTGTTAAATCTCCCTTACTAATTTTATATGCCGATTCAGCTATTTTTCGTAATGGCCCTGTAATAGACTTTGTAATGAAATAAATTAATACACTACCAAATGCAATAGCGATAGCAATAACAATTAAAGTCTTATAAAACACTGGACTGGCAGCTTGGGTAATTTCTTCATCGAACATAACGCCAACTACTTTCCAGCCTGTTTTCTCATTTGTTGCAAAGATTAAATTCTTTTTATCATCTTGTTCTGTATAAGACACATTTCCTTGTTTATCTTCATAAATTGGTTTAATCCAAGGATCAGTAACTTTTGCACCTGGTTTTCTAGATGGATGACTAACAATTTGCTTATTTTGATCTAAAATAACTGCATAACCTTTTTCACCAATGTTAATCATTTTGGAAATTTTTAAGATGTTATCTAAATTTAAGTTAATTCCTATAACACCTTTACCATCTTTTACTTCTTTCGCAATGGTCACTACCATATTTTTTGTAGATGCTGATTGATATGGTGCAGTAACAATTACTTTCCCTTTATTTTCATGTGCTTCTTTATACCAAGCTCTATCTGTTGGATTATACCCATCAGCCATTTGGATAAATGGTTCTCTTATAAACTTTCCCGTCTCTGTTCCAATATAAATACCTTCTACTTCTGGATGAAGCTTTATATATTGTGCTAATTTCGTTCTCACTATTTCTTCTTGTCCATTTGGATATGTATCCTCTGTTAAGATGTCTGCAAAGTACGTCGCATCAACAAATTTCTCTTCTATATTTTGAGAAATAACAGTATTTAAAATCGAAATATTCTCCTTTGCTTTATCTGTCATTTGATGTTCAAAATTTGTTTTGGCAGTTTGATATGAAACACCACCGATAATAATTCCTGGTATAGTTAAAATAATAAAAAATGAAATGATTAATTTTTTATTGATACTCATACATTTAACCCAGTTAAATATTTTTTGCATAATAAGCCTCCTTTATGTAATGCGGATACTTGTGTCATTTTATACAATTAACATATATAAAACAATATATAATGATAACATGTAAATTTTTCGTCAATTATGCATTTTTGCATATTCACTCCTTAATAAGGATTTTAATCATAAAAATAAGAGAACTTTAGCATTATATATGCTAAAGTTCTCTTATTTCTCAACAGCTTCTACTCTACAAAATTTCTCTTATAATCCTCAATCTCTATCCTTCGCCTTATAGTCATATTACTAAAACTCTTCATCCTAATTTATTTGGAGCTCTTTACATAACTAATTGCCTGACTTCCCATTTGTACCCATGCCTGTTCAAAGGTTTCTCTCGGTACTTTTACATCTAAGCTATCCTCAAGTGGATCTCGAATATATACAGATTCCTGATCATACCCAATAAGTACAACACAATGTTCATTATACGTAATAGAAACATCTCCACTATTTGTTTCCCATGTAGTAAATTCATCTTCATCTAATGGTGCAAATGTTGCATTCGTAATCATGACTACCGGTTTCCCTGCTTTTATACTCTTATAAATCTCTTCTATATTCTTCCCAGTTAAGTCTACAGCTTTATTAGGTAAACATTTTTCCGCTAACTGAAAAAGTGGCCCATGATATACACCGTATCCTGATTCAGAAAATGTATAAATATTACCTACAAATCCTTCATTCGGATTCCCGCGCACACCATCGTCTATAAAATCAACTTTTTTTATTTCATTTGCTAATGTCATCTTATCCACTGAAACACCAGCGTATTGTAACAGCATCGCTAAGCTTGTCACTTCACAGCCTCTATCCAATTCTGGTAACTGCTGAATTAAGGGAACATTTGATAAGATGACTTTTTCATCGTTATTACTAAACTCCGTTTCTTTTCCTCTTTGTATATTTGAGAATGTTAACTTCTCTACATACTTTGGAATTCCATTTGTATATACACTCCATATTGCTGCACCTAGTAAAGCTGTACATATATACCACTTCAATTTTCTTATCGCTTTCACGCCCTTATTAATTCGTTAAATAAGAATAAAATGCGTCAGCATCCGTTCGTATCATCGGTACAAAATTTAGTTCTTTTCCTTTTTCAGGCTGCTCTTTTTTTATCTTTTCCGCTAACTCTTGAATATTCATATTCATTTTATCCATATTAAGCTCATCTGCCATTTGTAGCACCTTTTGTTCATTAATTTCTCTTAATACTTGATATATATCTTTCCCATACAAATCAATATGATATTTTTTTGCTTCTTCCTGTACTTTTTGTTCGTACACTTCTTGTGCTAACTCTTCAATTTCTTTTCCTTTTTGAGAAATGTCTAACTTTCCTGCTTCTTCTCTTACTTTCGTTCCGTAGATTTCTTCCGCAATGTCTTCGATTTCTTTTCCATCTGTAGAAATGCCTAATTTATCTGCTTCATCTTTAATTTTAATCGTATTAATTTGAGTAATTAAATCTACAATTGATGTATTCTCTATAGATATGCCTAGCTTTAACGCTTCTTGCTTTACTTTTGTTTCATAGATTTCTTCTGACAGCGTCCCAACATCTTTTCCTTCAATCGAAATACCTAACTGCTCTGCTTCCCTTCCTACTTCTGTTTCATGAATTTCTTTTTCTAATGTAATTTGTTCTTTTCCTTCCGTTTCGATACCTAGTTTCTCTGCTTTTTCTTCTGTATGCACTGCATGTATCTTACCATTGTTCAATTGTTCTTTACTGCGCTGCGTGTAATCTGTCTTTCCTCTTTGTGTTTCAGAAGGAGAGGCACCCCCTAATATGCTTAAACTCATTACTCCAATAGTGAATACCGTCATCATTTTCTTTTTCAAAATTAATTCCTCCCTCTTATACTTTCTTTTCCATCATTCCCCTAGTTTTTTTAATACTATACATACATCTCATCGCTGCTTGAGATAACATTATGATTGATAAAATCGACTCACATACACCTAGTCTCTTCTTCATGTAACGAACGTTCTTTATGCCATACATAATATAAATAGTTTCTTAACTTTCCCTTAAAAAAAAGACGACCTTGTAAAAACAAGATCGTCTTCTTACTTATATTTTTTGATTTTTAGGGAAAATCACTTCAAAACAAGTGCCATTTCCCCATCTGCTCTCTACTGATATTTTTCCATAATGCTTTTCTACAATCCAATTGGCGATTGAAAGACCTAATCCAGCTCCTTCTGACGTACTTCTTGCTTTATCCCCTTGATAAAAACGATCAAATAATTTCGGAATATCTTCTTCTTTCACTCCTATCCCGTCATCCTTCACCTGTATACGAATTGAACTACTCGTTTGCGTACAATCGATTTGAATATGCCCACCTTCGTTTGTATATTTCATCGCATTATCTAACAGTATGACCATCATTTGATGAATCCGCTCTCTATCCCCCATAAAAGATACACCACGTTCTACTTTTAGTATCATTTCTTTTTCTTGATAAGAAGCAATCTCTTTATATGGAGCTACTATTTCTTCTAACAATTTATCAAGTTCAAATGTTTTCTTATCCATCTCAATTTGATTAGAATCAGAACGTGCTAGCAATAATAAATTACTAACGAGTTTCGATAACCGCCTACATTCTTTTGAAATTGTAGAAATATCCATCGCTTTTTCTTCTATCGTAGCGGATGGTGATTGGAATAACACATCCGTTTTTGATTGAATAACTGCAAGTGGTGTCCTTAGTTCATGTGATGCATCAGAAACGAATTGCTGCTGTTTCTCCCATGAATTTTGAATAGGTACAAGTGCTCTACCAGCTAGGAAAAAGCCAATACCTATCGCACAGAGGCTTCCTATGCTACAACCTATAACTAGAATTAAAAATAAAGTATTTAACATTCCTTCTTCCGCTGTTATATCTCGCAAGATTTGAACTATTTCTCCATCTTTTTGAAGCGAGAATACTCTAAAATATCGTCCTTGTACTTCAATATCTTGTAACTCCCCTAATTTTTTTGGAGAAAACTTTTCCAAATTCTCTTCAAAAATAGAACGGAATTTACGGTTATCGCCCTCTATTTTCACTATTTTCCCATTCCAAGTTATTCTAGTTACTCGCGGATCTCCAATCTGGATATTCTCCATGCGTTTTCTTGGTGGTATTTTGACATCTAATTTTTCTCTATACTGAGCCATCATTTTTATAGATTGATCCACTTCATTATAAATACGCTTATATGTGTATGAATAAATAATACTGCCTAATATCCCTATTAATAGGATAAATACTAATGAATTCACTATAGTCAAACGAATGCGTGTCTTTTGAAACATACTTCCTTTTTTCATTGTTCTTTTAATATATATCCAATACCTCGAACGGTTTGAATATCTTTCTGATAACCGAATGGCTCTAATTTTTTACGTAAATGATGCACATACACTTCTACAATTGCTACTGTCGTATCTGAATCAAATCCCCAAACACGATCAAAAATTTGTTCACGCATTAAAATCTTCCCGCTATTTTGAATGAGATACTCTAGTAGCTCATATTGTTTCAATGTCAACTTAATACCTTGTCCATCTACTTGAACGTCTTTATCTTTTCCGAACAATTCAATCCCTTTATAGCGAATGGTTTGCTGCGTTGTTAAACTACCACTTCTGCGTAGTAAAGCGCGAATTCTCGCTTTTAATTCAGGGGCCTGAAATGGCTTAACGATATAGTCATCTCCACCAAAGTCCAATCCCTTCACCCGATCTTCTAAAGAATCTCTCGCTGTCAAAAACAGGACTGGTGTTTCAATCTTTTCATCACGTATTTTTTGAATCACTTCAAATCCGTCCATCCCTGGCATCATCACATCCAACAAAATTGCATCATATATATTTTGAAGCGCTAAAAACAATCCATCTTCTCCATTTATTGCCGTATCTACTTCAAATTCATCACGCAAAATTTGTACGATAGACTCTAATAACGAAGTATTATCTTCTACTACAAGTAAGCGCATGCTCTCACCTTCCATCAAATAGTTCAATTCTATTTATTATTACATTTCTTCTCTTCATAACAAAAGAATGTTGTTATATTACGTAATTTCATTTTCAACTATTTCCTTCTAAAATTTTGAAATTTTATTATAAAAACTTTGTCTTAAATTTACCTTAATAAAAAATTGAAAGAAATAAGATTCCTCTTATCTCTTTCAATTTTTTATTACATATACCTTTTTACTTGGCAACTCCAAACAATTTAGCTGACCACCATACACAGCCCCGCCATCAATTCCAATAATACGATTACTACCAAAATACACTCCGCAATCCTCACTACTATGAAGCGTTTTTGTTTCCGTATGCCCAAATACAACAAACTTTTCACCGCTATATCCATTATGAAATTCATTACGGATCCACATTAACGTATATGGTTCAGATTCAGAAACTCGTTTCATCGGCTCAACCCCAGCATGTACAAATATATACTCTTCTGTTTCAATGTAATGATCTAATTCTTGAATAAACTTTATATGTTCCTCTAATACAGAAGATTGTAAAATCGGTTTTTGGAAGTCTTTCTCATTAACCACAATATCTTCTTCTAGAAATCCATAACTATATAATGTCTTATCTCCACCATTTCTTTTTACCCAATGGTTCCATGAACGTTCCTCATTTGTCGTTAACGCCTTAATCATCATATCTTCATGATTTCCTTTTAAAATGAGAGCTCCCTCTTCTTTCAATTCTTTTACCTTTTCAATTACAGCACGCGCATTTGGACCACGATCTACATAATCTCCCAGTAAGATTAATTGATCCTGTTTCGCATCATATTGAGCTTCTTTCAACAACTGTTCGAACTTTTCTATTTCTCCATGAATATCACTAATAACAAGAATTCTTTTCATATTATCCCCCCTCTTTCTAATTATAGTTCAAAACAACGGAAAATTCCGAATCTTAACCTTGAATTAAATTTATCTCGCATTAACGGGCAGTAAGACCCCCACCTCAAAATTCAGCAGAAGCAAAGAAGTTAGGTGGGGGTAGGGCTGCCCGTAAAAGCCCGATTGGTGAGGGCTAATAATCATTGGGGGATGAAGAAAAGCCCCATTGATTAAAGTTTCACTTTATTACAAACTAAACTATTATCCTTACAACAATGTAAGTCTCTTGTCATCCAATTCGATAGTTGTAATTACTGTATCTCCTTATACTGAGAGTAAGAAATGAAACAAAAAACAAGGAGAGATGAGAGATGAAAAAAGTAATGGAAGTTGTAGTAGCGATAGTAGAGGTTTTCGTAAATGGTAAACAAGTCGCAATGGAGTTGAATAAATAATGAAAAGGACAACATTCACTCTAGACCCTTTACTCATATAAAAGAGATAAGACTTCATCATTTCTTTGATCCCTTATCTCCCTATAAAGAAAGCCGTATCCCTTTTAAGGATACGGCTTTCTCTTATTTTTGACTCGTACGAGCTGAAATGCTAATTGCTCTATCTGTTGCTTTGGCAGCTTCATCTAACGCCTCTTTACTATTCTTTCCGTCATACATTGCTTCCAATGCTTTTACAACTGCATCTCGTGATTCTGGGAATACACTAATTAAAGCACCTTGTGTTGCTGGAGATTGCTTCGTCGCTTGCAGTTGATCTACTGTTACTTTCAACTGTGGATATTTTTCATATTGCTCTTTTACTAACGGCTCATTATATGCATCTGGATTAATTGAGAAATAGCCTGTTGCCGTATGCCATTTCGCTTGTACGTCTGGCTTCGTTAAATATTTCATAAAGTCCCAAGCACCTTGTTGCGTTTCTTCTGAAACCATATTCGTCATCCATAATGATGCGCCTCCAATGACAACACCATTTTGTTTCGAATCCTCTGGATATGGAATATATGAAACACCTACATTAAACTTAGATGCATCAATTAAATCACGAACACCTGCTGAAGAATCTAAATACATAGCAACTTGTCCAGACTGGAACGCAGCACGAATATCATCCCAACTTGCTCCATACTTTCCAAGTGCGCCAGCTTTATTTAAATCATCTAACATTCCAAATACTTTCTGTCCTTCTTTACCGTTAAATACCGCCTTCTTTGCAGCATCTTTACGGCCGTTTTCGTTATTTACATATAAAGCACCTTGTGTCGCTAACAACTCTTCAACGAACCAACCATAGTTAAGCATGGAGAATCCATATTGTTTTACATTTCCGCCTTCTTTAATCGTTAACTTTTTCGCTGCTTCTTGTAATTCCGCATATGTTTTTGGAGCTTTCTCTGGATCTAAGCCCGCCTTTGCGAAAGCATCTTTATTATAAATTAATACTGGTGTAGATGAATTAAATGGCATAGAATACATTTTTCCATCAACTGAATAATAATTTGTAATTGCTTTTTCTAATTTTGACGTATCGTACTTATCTTTTTTTATCCAGCTATCAATTGGTGTGATTTTTTTGCTATCAATCATATATTTCGTTGTAATTTCACTCGATTGAACAAGAGCTGGCGCTTCTTTCGTTGCAGACATCGTTCTAAATTTCGTTAAAGACTCTTCATATGTCCCTTGGAACTCTGCCTTTATCTCGTATTTATTTTGCGACTTATTATAGTCTGCAACAAGACCCTCTAGTACTCCTTGTGTTTTTCCACCCATCGCATGCCAGAAGCGAATTACTGTTTTATCACCATTTTTTTCAACTGGTGCTACTTTTGCCTGTGCTTCAGGTTTTCCCTCTGTTTTACTATTTGAACAAGCGACACTAGATAATGCCATTGTTGCTACCATTAATAGAGCAGCACCTTTTTTTACTAGATTCATTTAAATCTCACCTTCTCTTAATTATTTAATTGCACCTTTTGTTAATCCTTGTTGTAATTGCTTTTGCCCTAAAAATAGTAAAATCAATGTTGGAATAACGATAACCGTAACACCGGCCATTACGCTTCCCCAATCAGTTGCAACTTCTTGAGACTGAAGCTGCTTCACACCGATTTGCACTGTTCTTACTTTTTCATCAGTGGTCACTAAAAGTGGCCATAAATACATATTCCATGTTGTTAAAAAGCTATATACTCCAAGCGTAATAAAACTCGTTTTACAATACGGAATTACAACGCTGAATAAAAACCTTACATTTCCAATCCCTTCAATAAACGCAGCTTCTTTTAGTTCATTCGGAAGTGTCATAAAATGTTGACGTAACAAGAAAATACCGAAAGCTGTTGCAAAAAACGGCACTGTCATCCCGGCGAAACTATTGATCCAGCCAAAGTTTTGAATCGTTAAAAAGTTAGGCACCATCGTTGCTTCCCACGGAATCAGCATCGTTGAAATAAACAGGAAGAAAATTAAGTTTCTCCCTTTAAACTGAAGAAAAACAAAAGCATAAGCTGCTAAACTTGATACGATAAGTTGTCCAATCATAACGACTGTCGATACAATTAAACTGTTATATAAGTATGTAAAAAGTGGTACTTTTTGAAAAATATTAATGAAATTATCAAAAGTAAACTGGGTCGGAAATAACCTTCTCATTTGAATATCGTCTGGTGTCATAAAACTTATTAAAAATGCATACAGTACAGGAAAAAATACCATTACTGCACTAATAATGAGCAGCATGTATAATAGGAAATTTTGTTTCCACTGTTTAACAATCATTTATAATGCACCTTTCTCTCAGCAAACTTAAATTGAAGTAATGTAGCAACGAAAATGAAAACAAATAATACCATCGCTTGTGCACTTGCTGTTCCAAATTGATGATTCACAAACGCCTCTTTGTAAATCGAGTACACAATCAAATTCGTTGCATCATTCGGTCCACCGTGCGTTAAAATATCAATTTGTCCAAAACTTTGGAACGCACTAATTAACGTTACTGTTACAATAAAGAATAAAGTTGGCGATAGCATCGGTAATGTAACACGGCGAAGCTTATATAAATAACTAGCACCATCTATAGATGCACTCTCATATAAAGACGTATCGATATTTTGTAAACCACCTAATATAACTAAAAATGCAAACCCTGTATTCACCCAAACTGTTGTAACTGATACAGAGAATAGTGCCCAGTCCGGACTCGTTAACCATGCGATTGCAGGAAGATTCATAGCGGCTAATATATTATTAAATAATCCTACACTTGGATGAAATAAAAATAGCCAAATCACTGCACTAGCAGCTACTGATATTCCCATCGTCGAAGAAAACAGAACTCGGAATAACCCAATACCTCTTACCTTTCCATTTGCAATCAATGCAAGAAACAAAGCAAATATAATACTCGTAGGCACTGTATATAAAACAAATAGTAAAGTTGATTTTATACTTTTGTAGAAGGCTGGATCAGAGAATAAATATTGATAATTTTCTAAGCCAACGAAAAGATTAGCTTCTCCATGTATATCGGTTAAATAAAAACTATAGTAAATCGTCCTAAACAATGGATAGAACAGAAAAATCGAAAATAGCAAAATAGATGGCGCCAAAAACAATAATCCTATTCTTAAATCTTTCGTTCTCCCCCATAATTTTTTCTTTTTTGACACCTTTGTTTGAACTGGTAACTTACTTACTTCGATCATTATTTCGCCACCACTTTCAACTCTTCTTCAGCTACCACTTTTAAGCGTTCATTCGTGTTTTCGTTAAAGAAGCATAACTTTTCTTGCGAGAATAATAATTTTACTTTGTCACCTTTGTTCAAGAGTAACTGTCCGATGACTTTCGCACTCCAAATTGTTCCATTTACCGCAAAGTTTAATATAGATTCATTCCCTAATACTTCTACAGATTGCAGCGTCACTTCTTGTCCTTCCTCAGACAGTGCAATATGCTCAGGACGCATGCCTATACGAATTATTCCTTCTGGTAATTGCTTTAACTGTCCAATAGATAATGGAATTTGCAATTTCCCTATATGTAATACACCTTTTTCTTTATCCACTTCTCCATCATTTATATTCATAGAAGGAGAACCTATAAAGCTTGCAACAAATTCGTTTGCTGGTTCGTTATATATGTCAAGTGGTGTTCCAACTTGCTGTATACTTCCTTTATTTAAAACCATAATACGATCTCCCATAGTCATCGCTTCTATTTGATCGTGGGTAACGTAAATCATCGTAATTCCTAATCGCTGCTGAATTTCTCTAATTTCAATTCTCATTTGCGCACGTAATTTCGCATCTAAATTCGAAAGTGGTTCATCCATTAAACAGATTGGTGCTTGACTCACGATCGCCCTAGCAAGCGCAACACGCTGTCTTTGTCCGCCTGATAATTGGCCTGGTTTCATTTTCACATACTCTTTCAGTCCTACCATTTCAATAGCTTCCATTAATCGCTTTTGTCGCTCTTCTTTTTGTACTTTTCTTACCTTAAGTCCAAATAAAATATTTTCTTCTACAGATAAGTGTGGATATAATGCATAATTTTGAAATACCATTGATAGATTACGGTCTTTCGGCTCTAGATCATTTGCAACACGTTCATTAATAATTAAATCTCCCGAAGAAATCTCTTCTAAGCCAGCGATCATTCGTAATAATGTGCTTTTCCCGCATCCCGAAGGTCCAACTAAAACAAAAAATTCGCCCTTCTTAATATGAACCGATACGCCTTTAACCGCTGTCTCTTCTGCATTTTTATATACCTTTGAAACATTTTTCAATTCAATCACAAGGTTGCACTCCTTTTTTCTTCATGTATCCATACTTCATAATGACTTGTTGAAATCGCACTTGCTCCTGCACGAATTGCAATTTCCGCATCTTCTCGCGTTTGAATCAGCCCGCCTGCAATAATAGGAAACTCTATTTCCTCTGCTAGCTGTTTAATTATAGAAGGCATAATCCCCGGCATAATCTCTACTGCATTTGGTTTAGTCGTTTTACAATTTTCAATTGATTTAGTAAGGGATAAAGTATCTACAATAAAAATACGTTGAATTGTTTTCAATCCAATTTTATTAGCATTTCGAATTGTCGAACCCTTTGTTGAAATAATACCTTGTGCCCCGATAACATCTTCAATATACAAAAGTGCTTCCTCTGTATTCGTATTTAAGCCTTGTATAAAATCACAATGAAGAAATACATCATGTCCATGTTTCTGCAATTCATATACACGCTCTGGTAATTCCAGCATTGAACCAGTCATAAGAAAAACTGTTTTCGGCAATTTTTTGTATGCTTTGTATCCTTTCCAATCCTTTATCATCGCAATATAAGGTTCTTTAAACATTCATTCCACCTAACTGTTCTATTTTTATCCAAACTAAAAACACCTACTTACATAGAACGCCTTTCTCCTTATTTGAACTCTAGAGAATAGAGCACACCTAAGAAAGTGGCACATTATATGTAAGTGGGTGTTCTCAAATGTTCTCTACCCTAGTTATTTTGTTACCTTTACTATATTACGCATTTATTAAGTCAGTTTTGATAGATTGTTAATTAGGTGTTAACCGAATGTTAATATTCACCATATCACTATTTACATTAATCTAGATATTAAAATATAAACAAATAGAACGAAACAATACTTAAAATTCAATCAATATGTAAATTCATTCCATAGTTAATTAGTTTTAGTTTTCTCGCAACTGCTTGTGAAGCATAATTATCCCAAGAAGTACTATAAAGTGGAATGCGTTTTTCTTCTTGTAATGATATCGCCCAGGCTGTAGCAACATCAGTACCATATCCGTTCCCTTGAAACTCCGCTAAAGTTTCCACACTTGCCTCAGCAGCTACGGGCGTACTTCTGGCACTGCAACAAACAGAAACTACCTTTTCATTTTTTACAATTGCAAAATAAGGTTTCCTCCATTCCATCTGTTCTATTAGATTAGGAAAATTTTCTCGCAAAAGCTCTCTATTCTTCTCAGTTATTTGTATTGTTCTAGTCGGCTTATGTAAATTACTATGAAACATGAAAGCAGGACCCATCCAAATATTTTTCACTGTTCTTTCTTCATTTAATACATTAATAATCTTTGCTATCTCTATATGCTTTGAAGGTTCTTGAATTAACTTCTCAATCTTACTTACCGTTTCATCATCCACATTACAATGATATCTCGTTATACTCCCTTCACGAGTTCTGCCAAGAAAAAAACGTGGTGCTTTCGGATTTCCTTGTTCATTTACATATTTCATTTTTCCTACTTGATTATGAACAAACAAAACCTCTACCTGAATTACTATTAAATCAAGTTCTGAGAGCCTCATTTTTATCCTCCTTATTTACTCCATATACCATCCATTCATAATCTATTTTTCATGTTCAAAATAAAAATCCCATTCAAATACACATTACTGAATCCATCATACTAACTGATTTCTTCATTCTGTCTATCTAAATGGGATTATTTTTCGTTTTTTACTCTACTGGTTGTTGTGGCTGTACTACTTCATTTGCTCCAGCTACCCTCAACATATTTACAATATCTTTAAAACCTCTTTTTTCAGCGTATTGCAGTGGCGTCAGATGTTCCTTGTTAGCCATATTTACATCTGCACCGTGATCAATAAGCAATTGAATTACTTTCTTATGGTTTTCACTACCATTTCCTAATACAATTGCTTCTAATAGCGCTGTTCCACCACGTTCATTTTTATAATTCACATCAATATCTGTATGCTCTAATAATTCTTTAACAACCTCTACATGGCCACGCTCAGATGCAGAAATAAGTGCTGTTCCACCTGACTTAGTCGTTTCTTTCGTATTAACTCCTGCATTAATTAATACTTTTACAATATCCGTATATCCTTCTCTACTTGCATAAAGAAGTGGATTACTTTTTTTCTCATCTTTAATTTCAATATTAGCACCTGCACCAATTAATGCTTTAACTGTCTCTACATGATTTTGGTACGTCGCTGCAAGGACAGGCGTTTCTCCGTTGTCACCTTCTACGTTTATATTCGCTCCATCCTGAATCAACTTCATAGCTGTCTCTGTGTCTCCAAGAGTAGCTGAAAGTAACAACTGTTTGTCCATTAAATTTATACTTTTCTCTTCTTTAGATTCTTCCTGTTCTTTATGCTTCTCTTTTTTCTTTTCATTTTTCACATGAACCGGTTTCGATTCTGGTTCTTCTTGCTTATCGCAAGCCACTACCGTCATTAAAAGTCCTAATAAAATACATAATAAAATTTTTTGTTTTCTCACAACTACAGCTCCTATGAAAGATAATGTTTTCTTAACCATTCCTCCATCACATACAATAACTCTTCTTGAGTACATTTATCCATAAGCCCTTTAGATTCCTTCTTTAATCAGATTATCTTAAGCTTATACTATGTTTCTCAACCTATTGAAATGATACGCCTGATGGCCCCATCATTAACATTATGAAGCAATTAGTTTAGCACGTTTTTACCGCATTTGTATACATTTCTAAAAAGTACATAAAGTGAAACTTTAATTAGTGGGGGTTTTGTTCATCCACCACTAATTATTAGCCCACACCAATCGGGCTTTTACGGGCAGCCCGACTCCACCTAAATTCTTTGCTTTCACTAAATTTTGAGGTGGGGATCTTACTGCCCGTTAATGCGGGATAAATGATTGCTTTAGGTTACTATATTCCATTGTAACCGTTCTTCTAAAAATTTTACACCTTTTCTATATTTGCACCTGAGTAATAATAGAAAAAGACAACTATATAGTTGTCTTTTTCTATTATTAATGATGTCCACCATGATTTCCTGCTTTCGGTTTCCCCATCATCTCTTTATTCATTTCCCATTTATGCTCTGCTAGCTCTTTATACGAAAGAACTTTCCCCTTATAGTTAGATACAAAGCTCTCTGCATCTTTTTTATTTTTAAATGAAATGACATTATAAGCCATCGGTGTCGTTATTGTTTTATCATATACGTAAGTAGCGTCTTCTAACGAAATCCAATCTTTCGAATCATAATCTCGAACAAATTTCTCTTTCGTCTTTTCATCTGAGTTGATCTCCATCCATTTATACATACAACCGATATCATCAAACTTTAACGCTTTTCCATTTTCTAAAATAATTTCTGTTGCAAATTGATTATCTGTTACCCCAATTTGACAAATATCACATTTATCATGTTTCTCATCAATGGCAACAGCTGCTGTTTCCTTTTTCCCACACCCGACTACTGTAAATATGAAACATAAACATATAGCAAGTACAACATATTTTACTTTCATCAATATTCCTCCCTAGAAACCGTATACTTCACGAAAAGAATACCAAAAGGTTGTGTGAGATTTGTGAAAAAACAATGTGCTTTTTGTAATATAGGAAACAAAAAAAGATGTGTAGTTATTTCTACACATCTCTCATCACTCGCAGCCTGTAATTAACAAATCATCTTCTAACTTAACTAATAATGTATCCGCACTAATTTCCTGTCCAACTTCTACATTTACCAATCTTATATTTCCACTAATCCCGACTGCAATTTTTTTTAGCTCACCGTCATTTTTTCGGATCATCAGTAATTTTTCCCATTCATATACGTAAGAAGATTCATTAATAAAAATCTCCTCTACTTTTCCTTCATAAGAGCTATAAATCTCTTCAATTCTCGTTTTCATATAACATCTACTCCCTATTTCACACTTCACTATTTTCATCTTATTCTACCATTCTTACGAGGAGCAGCTTACTTTTTAAAAATTCAAATTAACTACCGTGAACAAAATGAACAAAATAAAAATTATGCTTCTAATGATGTTATTTTTCAAATTATTTACCATTTGAATAGATGCTTTTATTATAAATAAAAAACCTTTTTCTGAATTTTTATTCTATTTTGAAAGCGCAATCATTCTTTTGAGGGGGAAATTACATGTTAGCACTACTTGGATTTGGGATGGTATTTGTCTTTATGTTTTTAATTATGACGAAACGTATTTCAGCGCTAGTAGCATTAATATTAATTCCGAGTGTTTTTGCATTAATTGGCGGATTCTATGCCAATATGGGGCCTATGATGTTAGAGGGAATTCAAAAATTAGCACCTACTGGTATTATGCTTATGTTCGCTATTTTATATTTTGGGATTATGATTGATAGCGGTTTATTCGATCCTGTCATTAGTAAGATTTTAAAATTTGTAAAAGGAGATCCTTTAAAAATCGTTGTCGGAACGGCTATATTGACTATTATCGTTTCTCTAGATGGTGACGGTACAACAACATACATGATTACAGTTTCCGCAATGTATCCACTATATAAGCGCCTTGGAATGAACCCCCTCATATTAGCTGGAGTTGTTATGTTAGGGGCGGGGGTAACAAATCTTACACCTTGGGGTGGACCCACAGCTCGTGTTATGAGCGCACTTGGACTTGATGCTTCCGAATTATTTACACCTCTTATTCCAGGAATGATTACTGGTGCAATTTGGGTTGTTTTCGTTGCCTACTATCTTGGAAAAAAAGAAAGAAAACGTTTAGGAATTATGGATGTACAGTATTTAAAACAAATGCAAACAATGGATGAGCAAGCTGCAACTGTCGAAGCCGCAGTACATAAACGTCCTAAACTTCTATGGATTAACTTTTTATTAACCGCTACATTACTTGTCTGTCTCATACTAGAAGTTATGCCGTTACCTGTTTTATTTACAGTCGCTTTTGCTATTGCTGTTATGATTAACTATCCAAACTTAGAACAACAGAAAGAACGTATTGCTTCTCATGCAGGGAATGTATTAGCAGTTGTTTCTCTCGTATTTGCTGCCGGTATTTTCACTGGTATTTTATCCGGAACAAAAATGGTAGATGCGATGGCTAACAGTGTAGTAACTCTTATACCAGATGCACTTGGACCACAATTGCCAATTATTACAGCTCTTCTTAGTATGCCATTCACATTTTTCATGTCCAATGATGCATTTTACTTTGGGGTATTACCTATTTTAACGAAGGCTGCTGCTACTTACGGAATTAGTGCAGCTGAAATGGGACGTGCTTCCTTACTTGGGCAACCCGTTCACTTATTAAGTCCTCTTGTCGCTTCCACTTATTTATTGGTCGGAATGGCCAAAGTTGATTTCGGTGAACATCAACGCTTCACTTTATTGTGGGCCGTTGGAACGACAATGGTGATGTTGATTACTGGAATTGTAATTGGGATTATTCCAATATAAATAGCACATAAATAAATTTATGTGCTATTTATAAAACTCACCAATCTTTCTTTGTTAAGAGTACATATTCCCGATCCGCCAATATTAATTGCAAGGGAGAAACTAAATCTTTAAAATTCAATTCACTATAGTTAGATACAGGATTATTTTCTTCTCCATACCAAGCCGTATAAAATTCAAGTGTAAATAACTCATCCTTCATATCTTGAATATAATTAAAAAGTAACTGTAAACATTTCAAATTCGTTTCGCAACCATTTTTAAATTGTCCTCCTTCTGGAGTAATGGAAACACAAAAAGGATTTCGCAAATGACTAGGTATCTCTGTTTTTTTTATCTCTCTTACAACAATTGCAGCAAAGTCTAATTCTGATCCTAAGAAAGCCTTATCCCTTTCCACTCTCTTTGTTTCTTTTCTACCAAATATCCCTATAGGCAACCTCTTTTTTGCAGCAAGAAAATAACGTTGAGTCATAATATATTCCCTTCCAAAAAGAACGTAACTTCAGTAAGCTACGTTCTTTTTTATTAAATATATTTTGCAATTACTAAAGCATTAAGAAAAGTCTTATACTCTTCATTAGTCAATACACATTCCGCTTGATTAATCCCTTTAAGTACTAATAATTCATTAAGTAATTGTTTTGAGTTTCCCTGAATTGTAAAATTAGAAATAAACCTTTTATCGATTGATTCAATAATAATCACAATTTCCCTGCCTTCTTTAATTAACTGCTGTTTTTCCGAATCAGTAATTTTTGAATCATTCATAATCTCATTTTCAATAAAATCTCTATTATTTTTTTCCTCTGTTGATAATAAACCCCTTAAGATTTTTTCATCATTAATACCGAACACACACTCAATAGTTTTATAGTTAATATAAGGGTCTAGCATAAGGTTCACAAGTTCTTCTTTTCTTATTAAAATAGCTTTATATTTAAAGGTTATAAGCTTTCTAACCTCATTTATAGAATGTTTATATGGCAATTGTGATTTTAAAAACTGTTCGTGTAATTTCTTTAAGCCCATATTACTTCTTCACTCCAGTTCTAAAAAAATGAATGCCCACCTACTCTTTTATTATGAGCGTCCTGTGCATGAAAATGATAAAAATAACTACCTCCATTCCCATGAACCTCCGCTTTAGTAGGAGTATACTTACCTGCTTTATTCGCCACTGTCCAAGCTAAAGAATTGCTTCTAGACCAAATATCGCCCCCTGCTCTTAAATGCGCCGCTGCTCGTGACTGAGAAACACTATTACCAATCCATAATTTGCCACTTCTTAATTTTGCCATATAATGATAAGGATCACTTCGCTTCAATCGACTAATAACCTTAGTTGCTACATAATATGTTACACCTGCTATAACCATTGCTGCTGAAATTGCAATTAAATGTGATACTAGAGCCCCTCCTAAAACAACAGCTATGGGTAAAACTACTGCCGAGGCTTTTGTTTTAGTATTATCGACTACATATTGTTCACCCGTTTCTATATCCGTAAAAGTCGCAATAAAAACATCCTCTGTAGCCTCTGAAATTTCTACCTTATATTCTTTTTTCACTTCATTATTTGTGTCAGCATTTTCAGTTGAAATAACCGTTATAGTGTCTTCTTCTTTATTTAGTGCGGCATTTATATTCAATTCGTTATCTTCAACCTCTAGATTAGTCTCGATAATCGCGATTTCATCATTATCTTTTACAATTTCTATATCTTCTTTAAAATCTTCAGATAACTGTATTTCTCCATTTTCATCTAAAATATAATTGTAACTTTCTCCACTCACTTCTTCAGCTTGTACAATATCGACACGAGGCAAGGTACTTACAATTAAAATTAAAATTAAAATTAAAATTAAAAAAGATGAAATATATTTTTTGAAATTCATTCTACTTTTCCTCATAAAACAACCTCACTCCCCCATATTTTTTAATCTTCTAATCTTAAAATTCCATACCCATACTCATTATCATATCCAGTTCTCCCTGCATCTACTGACAATTTTTTTAATAAATCTTTTACTGCATCTACCTTTCCTTCTTTAATAGAATCATTGTAGTGTTCTTCCTCACTTATTACTTTAGCAATAATTCCTGTAACATAGGCAGTTGCAAAAGATGTACCACTATAACGCTCGTACCCTCCTAGATTATTTGTAGATAAAATATTTACCCCTGGGGCTGTAAAATCGATTTTTCCAGTGGAAGAAAAAGAAGCCCTTTGTAAATTGGAATCAATTGCTCCAACCGATATTACATTTGCAAACTTAGCTGGATATTCTACCTTAGAAATATAATTATTTCCTGCTGCTGCTACAATTATTATATTTTTTTGAATTGCTTTATCTATAGTCCCCCTCAGCTCCAAATTATTCGCCCCTAAACCAAAGCTAATATTGACAATATCCATTTCATTATTAATACACCATTCAATCCCTCTTATTAAGCTACCAATATCACCTTCTCCAGAATCAGATAAAACCTTCACTGAAAAAATATCCGATTCTGGAGAAATACCGACTACCCCTTTATCATTATCTTTGGCTGCAATTATTCCTGCTATAGCTGTTCCATGTCCCAAATTATCCACAATGGGCTCATCCACATTTATAGCATTGTACTCCCCTTTTATTTTCCCTACTAAATCAGGATGGTTTTTGCTAATCCCACTGTCCAAAATTGCAATTTTCACTCTGTTACTTTCTTTAATATGTGTTAATCCATTTTCCCATGAATTTTCTTTTTGCTCTAAAAACTTCTTTTCATCTAAATTTTTTTCATATTTTTGGTTCTTCAATTGTGAAAAGATATACACTATCCCTGATAAAAATAAGAGTATTATTATATATTTTTTCATTATTATCCCTTCTCCTATTTCAATTTATTATCATAACCTCCTTACTTTTCTGAATTTTCAAAAAAATAAAATCACACCTCCTCATACATAAAATGTTTATTTGTTTAAAATTTACCATATTTTACATTGTTATTCAAGACAAAAATTATACATATATATTATTTAATTAATAATAAACATAGTTAATTAAACCTAAAAATTATATTGTTATACTAACCCCTTCTACTTCATAACTAAATTGTGAAGTAGAAGGGGGGTCTAAAAATTAAATACCTTATCATCTATAAATTTATTTCATCATACTTTATAAAATAAAAAATTCAAAAACCATTAATTTTAATCTTAAACACAGTCTTTGATATATATTTATTAAAACCTTATATTAAATTATTGATACCTCTTTATTTTTTTACTACTTCAAGAAAATACCGTCTCTCCGGTCTCCCCACACTCCCATATATTAGCTCTGCATGAACTTTCTTCCCAGATATTAAATACTCTAAATAACGCCTTGCAGTTGATCGGCTTACGCCTACCATTGAACTTAGCACCTCTGCTGTAATCCCTTCTTCATTAACTGTTAACATATGCTTTTTTATTTTCGCTAAAGTTAAAGGATCTATCCCTTTCGGGGCATATTCTATTTGATCTCCCTTCACGCCTCTTTGAGACCATAAATATTCAATTTGTTCTGTAGATAATTGATTGTTTTTCTTTAACTGTATAATCTTTTTTTGATAGCCTTCCAGACTTGCTTTAAATCGGTCAAACATTAGTGGCTTTACGATATAATCTGTTACTCCGCCCCGCAGGGCGTGCCTCACTACATCTGTTTCCGATGCCGCTGTAATCATAATAATATCTGTATCGTGCAAATGATGCCTAATATATGTGACAAGTTCCGTTCCCTGCATATCAGGTAAGTACACATCTAATAAAACGAGCTGTGGCTTCACAAGCTCTAGCCATTCTTTCGCTTGTTCTCCAGTCGTTGCCGTTCCAATTACTTTAAATCCCTCAATTTTTTCAGTAAAACGACGATGAATGTCCGCAATCCGAATATCATCTTCTACAATTAATACTTCAATCTCCTCACCCATTACTATTCGCCTCTCTCTTTTGGTAGTGCAATAATAAATAACGCACCACCTAAATCCCCTTTTTCGATTGCAATACTTCCATTTAAATCTTCTACTAACTCTTTCACTTTTGCTAATCCATATCCTCGCTTTTCTCCTTCTTTCGTCGAAAAACCTTTATAGAATATGTTAGTAATTATTTCATCATGAATCCCTTGCCCTGCATCTTCCACTTCAATTAATATTTCTTCTCCAATATCAGTTACAAACATTCTTACTTTCTTATCATCCTCTTGATTTCCTTCAATTGCTTCAAATGCATTCGTAATTAAGTTTCCTAAAATAGAAACGACATAATTACTCTCAATGTGTGGACTTAATTTCTCTAAACTACTTTCTCGATCTAGCATAAAATCAATCTTCAATTCTCGTGCTCTATTATAAAATCCAATTAAAATTCCACCTAACCACGGATTTTGAATTCGCTTCATAATAAATTGAACAAAATCTTGATATACTGCTGTTTCCTTATGAATAAGCTCTAAAGCATCTTCATATGATTCTAATTGGATAAGACCCGAAAGCGTATACAATAAATTGTTATATTCATGCGTTTGCGCTCGTAATGCCTCTGTATATTGCTTCGTCTGAGATAATTCTGCTGTTAACTGATCCATTTCAGATTTCAAACGTAAGCTCGATACAACGCCAGTTACTTTATTCTTTACTTTAATAGGTAGACGGTTCGCAATAACAGCCTGTCCTTTTATATTTAATTGGCGATCAAACTGTTCTTCACCAGTTTGAAGTACATCTAGTATCGTTGAATTAGGAATTACATTTAAAATAAATTCCCCAATAATATTTTGTTGTTTATTTAGCGAAAGAATATCATAAGCTGCTTGATTGACTAAACTAATCATGCCATTTTTATCGATTACAATAATCCCTTCACGTACAGATTGAATCACTGTACTATGCTCTTCATATAAAGATGAAATTTCTTCTGGTTCCATCCCGAACATCATTCTTTTTATACTTGCCGCTAAATATATAGAGCCGATTATCCCAATTAAAAGACCTATTATTGTAATCCAAAATACCCGCTTTCCATACACTTCTACTGCTCCATGAATATCAGCCATTGAAAACCCAACAGACACCACACCAATAATTTCATTTTCCTGGTTACGGACTGGGACTTTCCCACGCAATGAAGGGCCTAATGATCCATTAGCTTTCGAAACATAAGATTTCCCTTCTAATAAAACGCCTTTATTATCTCCACCAACCATTTTTTCTCCTATTTTATCTCGCTCAGGATGCGCATAACGAATCCCCTCTTTATTTCCAACTACAATAAAGTCAGCTTCTGTATCAATTCGAATTTTTTCTGCGATTGGCTGAATAATAGAAGCTGGATTTTCTTTTTGAAAAGCTTCCTGAATTTCTGGTATAGCGGCAACTGTTTTCGCAACATGCAAAGCTCTTTTCCCAATTTGCTCTTCTACTGTTTCAGATAATATGTAATAAAATAAATAACTCGTTAGCATAAGTACAACAAGAATAAGTGTACTAATAGTTAATGTAATTCTCGGTTGTAGTTTTAATTTTTTCAATTTCAAAACCATTCCCCTAACATAATTAAAGATAGAATTTAAAGAAAATACAGTTTTTTATTATCATAACACGCTTACTATATATTTCTTTCTTTTTTATCTTCATAAAAAAGAAACGAAGCATAAGCACTACTTCGTTTCTTAACAGTTTATTATTATATTTTAAACTTACCAATCATCTCTTGTAATTCCTCTGCCATTTGTGATAAATGGACTGCTGCTGCATTTATTTCATCTACTGAAGCTAATTGTTCCTCTGAGGAACCAGCAATATTTTGAACACTTGCTGCATTTTCTTCAATCGTAGCTGCAATTTCATTAATAGATGCACTTACTTGCTTTGCATCTACCGTCATTTGTTTTGCTACATCTACCATGCTATCAATTTGTACAACTGTATCATTTGTAGACTTCAATATTTCGGCAAAGCTTTGCTTCGTTTCATTTGCAACTACAAGTCCTGATTGTACTTCTGCTCCAACTTGATTCATAGAGCTTACTGTTTCTTTTATATCAAATTGAATCTCTTTCACTAGTTTTCCAATTTCCGTAGAAGACTGTCCTGATTGTTCTGCTAGCTTTCGCACTTCATCTGCTACAATTGCAAATCCTCTTCCTTGCTCTCCAGCTCTCGCAGCCTCAATTGCCGCATTTAACGCTAATAAATTTGTCTGTTCTGCAATATGTTGAATCACTTCAAGAATTGCTCCAATTTGTTTCGACTTATCGTCTAACAAACCAATGATTTTGTCTGACTGTGAAACAGAATCATGAATTAATTGCATTTGATTCACATTTTTTTCAACTAACTTCCCACCATTTTCAGCTTTTTTCTTCGTATACATAGAGGCTGTAGATACTAATGAAGAACTATCTGCAACACGCTGAATTCCTTCTGTAACTTCTTCTAACAATGTTGCTCCTTCTTCAACTTCTTTCGTTTGTATTTCTGCACCACTCGATACTTGCTCTATCGCCTGTGTAATTTGTTCCGTTGCTTCGCTTGTCTGCTTCATACTAGCTGTTAATTCTTCTGAAGATGCTGCTACATGACTTGCTGAAATGTTTATATTGGAAATGACACTATGTAACGATGTAGCCATCTCGTTAAAGCTTTCTCCTAGCTGTCCAATTTCATCTTTAGAATGAACTGTAATTGATTCTGTTAAATCGCCTTCACTAATCTTCTTCGATGATATAACAAGTTGTTTTAACGGTTTAATAATAGACGCAATAATGAAGTAAATTACAATCCCACCGATTATTAACGAAATTCCAAGAACAGTTATTGTTTTATAGAAAATAGGTTCAGCCGCTTCGATAATTTCTTTGGAAGGCATAATTCCTGCTATTTTCCATCCAGTTTTCTTATTCGTTTTAAAAGTGATATTACGATCTTC
Source organism: Bacillus sp. ok061 (assembly GCF_900108285.1). Classification (NCBI taxonomy): domain Bacteria; kingdom Bacillati; phylum Bacillota; class Bacilli; order Caryophanales; family Bacillaceae; genus Bacillus; species Bacillus sp. ok061. The sequence continues at coordinate 187,198 of NZ_FNUW01000009.1, forward strand.
ACCATCTAATGAATAATGAACATCCCCAGCTTCCTGTTTATACAATTCTTTACTAAGTTTCTCTTCTAATTTCTCTCCTGGCTTCATTTTCGGGTGCGCTACTACATTTTTATCTTGATCAAATATTGCTACATATCCTTCCTTACCGATATTAACCATCTTGGAAGTAGTAACAATATCATTAATGATTAAGTCAATCCCAAGAACGCCACTTTTATCCTCATTTTGTTTTGCTAGTGTAATAACAATATTCCCTGTCGTTTTTGACTTATATGGAGCAGTTACAATTACTTCTCCGCTTTTCTTCACTGCCTCTTTATACCAATCTCTTTCTGTAGGATTATATCCATCTGGCATCTGAATAGCTGGTGATTGAATAAACTGTCCATTACTAGATCCTGTATAGATTGCTTCCATTTCTGGATGCAGTTTATTGTATTCTTCTAGTTTATTTTGTATGTTTTGAATTTGATCTGCTTGGTAACTTGATTGTGTGAATAATTTTGTAAAATAAGTTGCATCTATTTTTTTACTATCCAATTCTTTATTAATTACATTATCCAAAATTTTTATATTATCTTTCGCCGAGTTTAAAATCGTTTCATTAAAATTCGTCTTCGCCTGTTGATAAGACGTCCAACCAATTACAATACTTGGAAGAATTAAAATAATAATAAATGATACAAGTAACTTTGTTTTTAAACTACTACTCCTTAATTTCCCTTGAAACATACTTCTACCCCTCCATACCGTTTTAAATGTAATTAATTAACATTTAATCTTTCTATAAAAATAATACGATTTAAATGTATCGATGAGACTCTCTATCTTTTTCTACATCATAAAGAATTGATACATATCTTTTTCATTCTATATAAATTAAATAATTAAAACAATGTATAAAAATGTATATTATTCGAAATATTATAATTCACAGAAGAACCTCTAGTATTTCACTTACTAGAGGTTCTTTCCACCTTACTATTCTTTATCTTTTTCTACTTCTTTTTTCTCATCTTCTACTACAGATACAACAGGTTTATCGCTTGATAATTGTTGTACCGCTCCTTTTCCTGCAAATCCTTCTAATAGCTCTTTTAAGTCAATGCCAGAAGAAGCTTTTAACGTTTCTTGCATCGTTGCCATTAAATCAGTCGCATAACCCGCAACTTTTCCGGCCCCGCTATTTTTACCACCGCCGCCTGTATCGACAACTGTGATTTTATCAATATTACTAAGCGGACTTGCAAGTTCCTTCGCATAACTTGGAAGCATTTTAAGAACCATATCCATAATTGCCGCTTGACCATATAATTCAAATGCTTCTGCGATTTTTTGTTTCGCTTCTGCTTCTGCTAAACCTTTTAATCTAATAACATCTGCCTCTGCTGTACCTTGCGCTTTTTGTACTTCCGCTTTCGCTTGACCTTGTGCTTTTTCAATTTCCGCCTTCGCTAAACCTTCTACACGTACTTCTTCTGCACGTGCTCTCGCTTCTGCTTCAATCTTATATTGATCCGCATCGGCTTTTTTAATTTGTTTTACTTTTTCTGCTTCCGCTGATTGCTCAACAGCATAGCGATCTGCATCGGCTTTTTTCTTAACTTCTGCATCATATTGCTTTTCACGACGCGCAATCTCTTTTTCTTCTAATTCAATTTGTTTCTCACGCTCAATGATTTTAACGCGCATTTGCTCTTCTGTAACACCTTGTTGTGCTTTCGCTTGTTGTAATTCGTAAGAAAGATCCGCATCTGCACGTGCTTGCTCTTGTTCCCTTTTATAGGACTGTACTTTTAATTCTTTATGTTTTTCAGCTTCAGCGATCTGTGCATCACGTTGATATTCTGCTTCTTTTGCTTCTTTTTCAGCACGTGCTTTTTCAATACGTGCTTCTTTTTCACGCTCTGCGTTCGCAATTGTTGCATCACGCTTAACTGTTGCAATTTGCGGCTGACCAAGCGCATCTAAGTATCCGTTTTTATCCATTATTTCTTTAATTGTGAAGGAAACAATGCGAAGTCCCATCTTCTTTAAATCTGTAGAAGCTACTTCATGTACCTTTTGAGCAAATTGCTCTCTATTACTATACGCATCTTCTACTGTCATAGAAGATAAGATAGCACGGAGATGCCCTTCTAAAACTTCTTTTGCTTCTATTTTTAACTCTTCTGTTTCTTTTCCTAAATATTGTTCAGCCGCTGTGGAAACCTCTTCAATTGTTGATCCCACTTTAATAATAGAAACACCGTTTACTGTGATCGGTACACCTTGTTTCGTATACGTATCACGTGTACCAACTTCTAATTTATAATTTAATAAGCTTAAAGGCTCTGCTCTTTGCATAATTGGAACTACGAAAGTACCGCCCCCGCGAATAATCTTAATCTTCTTTCCATCATCAGTGGTAACAACATTCTTTCCACCACCAAGCCAGTTCCCTGTAACAATTAACGCTTCATCTGGACCAACCGTACGATACTTCGTAATAAATACTAAAATGAGTAGAATTAAAATTGCGAGTAAAACTCCACCGATAATTAATGGAATCGTCATGCAAATTCCCCCTTATAATTTTGGTTTCTTTAAAGAATAAGCGATGTTTTGTACAAGTAAAACACCATCTTGGACTCCCTCGATAATAACCTCTGTTCCTTGCGAAATATCTTTTTTTCCAACTGTTTTAGCTGGGATTGCATTACTTCCAAATTGGGATGAAATTAATACTTCACCAAATCCTTCTGTAGGAATTGTCGTAATGACTTCTCCTTTGCAACCGATAAATTCACCCATACGTTGCACCGTGTTTTGTTCTGCTTCTGCAATCGGTTTTAAAATTAGTATTTTCATGATGAAAACACCGATAAAAGATATAGCAAATGCAGACCCGAAAATAAGAATACTATTAAAGGAAAATAAATATTCTCCTATATAACTAAGTCCACATAACATGGCGAAAAAACTAAGTAATAAAGTAACAACGGATACAGATCCGCCTCCAAAACTAAATATGGATTCAAATATATCTCCAAAAAAGATATAAATTACAGTGAGTATAGTAGCAATAATAAATCCATATAAATAAATTGTTTCAAGTGGATAACCAAACAAGACCATTTCTTATCCCCCTTTCTTAAACAATCCCTTTTTTGTTATGTGTATGCCCCACCTCTTTCAAAGATTATCATTCTTAATTTTCAGTTATTTGACCTTTAAAGAAAAGCCTGTAAGACAGGCCTCTAAAAAAGAACAGGAGAAACCTATTGTGACAGGCTCCTCCTAGAAAATAACCGATATATTATATATCTATATAATATATTGTTTTCCACAAAAAGTAAAGTTAAACATACATTGGAAAAGTACTTATTTTACTGATAATTTGTAAGTTCCATCACCATTATCATATTTATATACATACAAGTAATACTTGCCTGGTTTTGCATTAAATTTTGCTTCTATATGATTCCCATTGGCTTGACCGTAAGCCGCATAATTTTGCATATCTGATTCATGGTGAAGTACCCATGTCATCCCAATTCCATACTCATTTAAAACAGAAATGTCGATATCTTTCGTTGATGCTACATTAAATGTATAAACATCAGTGTGGTCCCCGCCAATGAGACTGCCTTTTATCGTACTATTTAGCCCAATACGATTTGCTTCCTCTGGACTATTATTTGGCTCTGATTCTGTTAAACTTCCATCTTTAATCGTAACAGTTGTTTCGCTTCTGCTCTCTTTTCCTTTATCATCTTTTACTCTTAACGATACTTTATAAGAACCTTCTCTTTCATATACATGTACTGGATTCACTTCTGCACTTGTGCTTCCATCTCCAAATTCCCATAAATAAGAAACAATTTTTCCATCTTCATCGTTTGAGCCATCACTTTTAAATTGAATTCCCTCTTTTACAACTCCATTATAAGGTCCGTTTACATTAACCGTCGGAGCTTTATTTTCTCCATCATCTTTTGCGATTCCATGGAAGACTACATCATATTCAAATTCATTTGAGCTATTCACACGATAATTGACGAAGTATGCTGTAACAGTTTTGTAGCCACTCCATTCTTTTTGCGCCAATTGTTCTAAAGATTCATTTACTCTTTTACTCATTGCTTTCCAATCTTCTGATTCACCTTTTGTGACACTACCTGTATACGTACCTTCTAATGTAAATGTATTAAAGAATTGAGAATTATGTTTTGTCATTTTTGTATCTTTCATAGGCAACGTATCACTAATTTCTTTCTTCACCGCTGTTAATGACTTCGTTGCATGTTCAGCTAAATAATCATCAGCTACTTCTGGTACAGTGTATATATCTTGATTATTAATTAATTGTTGCATATACTCTTGATACTCTTTATTTAACTTAGGATCTTTACTTAGATTTTCACGATATGCATCATAATTTTTCACGTCATTCGCACGAATTAAATCTTGAATTTTATCAAATGTTTCAAACTGATGCGTATATAAGTAAGACTGCAATGCGAACGAGTAATTATAGAAATCCCAAGAACCGTATTTAGCAAATAGTGTGCGCTCTGCAGTATAACGGCTTGCAGGATCAGATGATAATCCGCTAATTATACTCTTTCTTGGTACAACGTTATTCGTACGAGTAGAGCCTGCGAAAAACTCTGCATTTCCTTCTTGGAACCAAGTTAGCCTTTCATTTTGATACATATCTCCTCTTCCAAATAAACCAGGAACTTCATATCTCCCTTGCAGATAATGAGTAAATTCATGACGGAATAACTCTTCTAAACTATAAATACTTTGCTCTGGTGTACGCTCATATGTAAAGAATGTTCCTGTTTCTTCTATATAAATTCCACCGTTGTTTGTTTCATACCCATACAATTGTCTATTTAACTGATATTCATCTGGACTATTATAAATTACGATTGTTAACACATCATCCGCATTTCCTGGCTCTAACGCTTTGTCATTTCCAATTACACGGTGATACTGTGCCTTTACTTCCTTCGCAGCCCAATATAATCTCTTAATTTTTTCTTCTGATACCTTATCTCCTGTTTTGAACACAATTGATCCATCATCGAATGTATACGTTTTTGGTAAGTACTGCTCTTTTCCTTCTTTACGTATTTTCTCTAAGTCTACTGTATTCCCCCTATAATCTTTACCATTATAATTTGTTGTAATTTGTTCTACCGCAACAAAATACGGTTCACTTAAGCGCGGGTACATATGCATTGCTTGTGTAACAACCTCTAATCCTTTATTCGGATTGCTATGAAATTTCCCTAATCGGCTAGCAAAATAAATGCCATTATTAACGAGCCATTTATTTTCTGGCGTTACTTTATTTAGAAGAGCAATACGATTTATTTCATTAATAAACCCATCTACTTTTCCATACCACATCGTTTCATTCGCTTCTTTACGGGCCTCAACTAAATAAGACTGTATATCATAGTCAATCCCTTGCATCATATCGTATATTGCTTGTCCCTTCATTCGATCATTTACATAAGTAGTAAAATTATCATTGTATTGCTTTAAAATATTTGATGCGTATTGAACTGTTTCAACATCACTTGATGCATTACTAATTAATTTTCCGTATGCAGATACGACTGTATCTTGTTCATCTGTACCAAGCTTAAAGTTTGGATTTTTTGCGATTGCTTTTAAAGCAGGTAAACATTTATCCTGGAAGCTTCTTTCATTTAAGTCGCTTAATTCACTATTATAAAATGCAAGATAAAAAGCTGAACGCAACACTTCAGTAAACGTTTGAATTCCTTTTGAATCATCTTTCGTAAATGTACTACCTCTATGAGCTAATTCATCTATAATGACTTGCATTTTTCCTTTATCTTTATAAAAAGCCTTTGCATCTTCATTAAACTGGAATAAGTCTGTAATTTGGTGCCACTTAATACTACCTAACGTTTCAACTAATTCTTGATCATTCATTTTGTTTAAATCAGCCATTGAATAGCTTTCTTTAACTTGCTTTACTGCAGTTTTCTTCGTAATAGATGCTGGTCGCTGTGAAAAATCTCCTACTTTTAAACGTTCTTGAAATGATAAAGTTTCATCAACTTTTGAAATATGTCCAACTTCATCTACCGGCTTTTCAATTCCAACCGGTTTCGTTTTCAACACGTTATACGGTACTTTTTCTTCCGCTGCTGCATGAGTTTGAAGTGCCCCTAACGATAAAGCCATTGTACTAATGCTAAGCATCACTTTATTGATCTTTGATTTCTTGTTCATATCCTTGCCCCCTATTTTAATATTCCATTCAAGAATTTAACATAAAATCTGGATGTAACAATATAAAATGCAATATTTCATATTATTTCTTCCTACAATTTGTACATATCGTGAACAAATCAACCTTTATCTCCCGCCAATAGCCTGCTTTCTTCCATTTCTAATACACTTAGAAATGCCCAGCAATATCCTTCTCTCATAAAAAAAGACATCATCATATGCATGTTTCTAATGAAACTGCCATGATAATGTCTTCTCGAAAAAGTAAAAATTAGTTATATCTAATAATAAGATTAAACGTTATTCATTTCTTAAATAATCTCTTTCTAAATACGAACATACTTAGGGCGGAAAGAACAAGTGTTATTCCAGAAAGTAAAGTCGATGTGCTAGCTTCACCGCCTGTTGATGGTAAAGATTTCTTGCCTTCCTCTGGCTTATTAGTATGTTGTTTATTTAATGTGTCTGCTTTTCTTCTCTCTTTTTCAACAACTTGATTATTCCCTTTTGGCTCTTGATCCAATCCTGTTGCTGATTCTTTTACTTCTTCTTTCGCTTCTTCAACTTCTTTTGTTGGCTCTTTTACTTCTTCTTT
>NZ_FNUW01000009.1:194208-212181 GCF_900108285.1 Bacillus sp. ok061
ACTTCTTCTTTTGTTTCTTCAACTTCTTTTACCGGCTCTTTTACTTCTTCTTTCGGTATTAATGTTTCTACTATATTCTGAATTACAATGCCACTATATAATATGCCAGTCTCATAATGATCTGCATCTAAATCAAATTCATATATTTTTTCTCCTAAAGTACTCCAAATGATTCCCTCATCGGTAAGCGTTCCACCTTCACTCTTTAGTGTAATCTTTTCAATTGGCTCTCCCTCTAGATCATATACAGAAATTGTCACTTCTTTATTTATTTCTGCATCATCCAAAATGACCTTTTGCCTTCTAACATCAATTGTCCCCCACTGACCTAATTGTATTAATGGCCTTACATCACGAATCTCATTTTCAGCTAATTTTAAACTAAGTAAGTCTAACATTGAGCCAAGAACCGTTACATCTTTAATACGATTATCTGTAAGATTTAACCATTGCAAATTTTTCAATAAAGATAACGGTGTTGTATCTTCAATTTGATTATGAGATACATTTACATCGTTCAATTGTTTCAAGTTTGAGATAAACTCTATATTTTTTAGGCCTACTCCTTCTAAAGTGAGTTTTTCTAAATTCGTCATGTACTCTAAACCTGTTATATCTTTTATCTCTTTTCCTTTTTCTTTAAGTATCTCTACTGTTTTAATCTGTAATAAATCTTCTTTTGTTATAGGAGCGTTTAAATTCTCTCTACCTAAATTCTCTTTATTAATATGTTGTTGTAAAGTTTTATCGAGAATTACATTTTGACTTTCTTTTTGTTTTTCAACTATATTCTGTATAACCGTACCATTAAATCTTATTTTACTTTCAGTAGAATTAGTATCTAGTTTAAATTCATATATTTTTTCTCCAGGACTATTCCATTTTATAAATCCGTTATTCAGAGTAGCCCCCTCACTTTTTACATTAATATTTTGAAGTGGCTCTCCTTTAAGGCTGTATACTGGGATTTTTATTTCTTCATCTACGCTTGCTTCATTTAAAAAGATTTTTTGTCTTTGAATGTCAATTGAAATTCGCTTACCTAATTCCTCAACAGGTCTTACGTCAGAAATTTCATTTGCTCCAAGATTTATCTCATGTAAATTTGTTAAGGTGCTCAGCGGCGATATATCAGAGATATAATTCTCTTCTAAATTCAACACTTGTAAATTTCCTAATTGAGATAATGGTGATATATCTTTTATTTCACTATCAGCAATTTCTAGTTCAATAAGATTACTCATTTTACTAATAGATTCAACATTATTAATTTTATTGTTCCCTATCCATAATAGTTCCACATTATTTAATCGATCAATTCCATTAAGATCACTGATTTGATTATTTGCTAAGTATAATTGTTTCATAGTTGATAATGTAAATAATGGCTGGATATCTTTAATGTTATTACCGATTAAATCTAATGTTTTGATTTTTTTCATTTTACTTAATGGTGTAAGATCAGAAATTTTATTATCTCTTAAAAAAAGCATATTAATATTCTCTAATTGCCCAATTGGATGAATACTTTCAATTGAATTAGAAGTTAAATCAACGTACTTCAAACTTCTCAATTTCGAGATGGCTGATATATCTGTTACATTAGACTCTCGTAACGTCAACTTCTCTAAATTTGTCATATACTCTAAACCAGCTATTCCATTTATCCCTTTACCTGAATAAATGGATAATGTTTTAATTTGTAATAAATCTTTCTTTGTGATTGGCGTATCTACATTATCTCTATCTAAGTTATATTTATTAATATATTTTTGTAATTGCTTATCTAATATTACATTTCCGTTTTCATCTTGTTGCTCCTCTTTATTTTCCTTTTGTTTTTCTGGAACATTGTTTTCTAAATTTATAGCATTTACTTCAAACTGCACTTGATATTTATTATCATAGGCCATCGTTGGAATATAAATATGCATTTGCATATTGTATGTTTTTCCTAATTCTCCAACTTCAAATTGAATAACCTTCGTCCCATTTTTCTTTTTGTCTTCTGATAGGACCTTTACATCATGAAACACACCTGGCGTATGAATATCCTCTGTTTTCAAGTATTGGAAGAAATCACTATCACTTAACGTTGCTGTTACAATTTTCTTTCCATTCTCAATTGTTAATTTCGGATCCTTTATATAAACAGCTGCCATAGACTCTTCATTCGTTTTATCTTTATACGCTTTAATAACAGCGTCATATGTACCATCTTCTAAACCTTGTCCCGTTTTATTCGCCTCAATTGCCACTGCCGCTAAAGCAGGTGTTGAATAAACAGCAAACGGAAGTGATAACGCCGCCGCTATAATCATTGCATTTATACGTTTTCTTTTATTTTGTTTCAACTTTACATCTCCTCCAAAATATATAATTCGAAATGTAATCATTTCTCGAATAAATGATAATGATTTTCATTATCATTGTCAACTAAAAAAATAAAAAGTTTACAAAAAAAGAACCTCTTTAAAAGAGGTTATGCCATTTTCTCACCTGATTCCTCTCTAAAAAAGCTTTTCATCGCATGAAATACGTCTGCTTTTTGCTTTAAAATATAGTATCTAAAGTTTTCATCTTTAATATTTTTATAGGCTGACATGAGTGTACTATGGCGGTTATACTGATTCACTTCCCCATATCCAAACATATTACATTTCTTCATTAATTCTTCCACAAGCTTTACACACCTAGCGTTATCTGATGTTAAATTATCACCGTCTGAAAAATGGAATGGATAAATATTATAGCGGTCTGGTGAATATTTATTATCAATCAGTTCTAATGCCTTTTTATATACGGAAGAACATATTGTTCCGCCACTTTCTCCTTTTGAGAAAAATTCTTCTTCTGTGACGACTTTCGCTTCTGTATGGTGAGCAATAAATTCAATATCAACTGTTTCATACTTTGTGCGTAAAAATCTTGTCATCCAGAAAAAGAAGCTACGTGCCATATACTTCTCCCACATTCCCATCGATCCACTCGTATCCATCATCGCTAACACAACAGCCTTTGAATCTGGCTTTAATACTTCATTCCAAGTGCGGAACTTTAAGTCTTCTTGATGAATTGGATGGAAAGATGCTTTACCACGCATCGCATTTCGTTTATATGCAGATATCATTGTTCGTTTCTTATCGATATTTCCCCATAATCCTGTTTTTCTAATGTCATTAAATTCAACATGTTCAATCCGGTTTTCATCTATTTCTTTTCTCTTTAAATTAGGCAGCTCTAACTCTCTGAAAAACGCCTGCTCTAATTCTAAAATAGAGACTTCAGCTTCATAGTAATCTTCCCCAGCTGCATCTCCTGCTCCTTGCCCTTTTCCTGGCCCTTTTTGTTTTTGACCACCTGATCCATCTCTCGCAACGACATCACCAACTTTGCTGTCACCGTTTCCTTGCCCGACATGTTTATTTTTATCATAATTGTATCTAATCTTATATTCATCTAGAGAACGAATTGGTATTTTTACAACATCTTTACCATTAGACATAACTATACTTTCTTCTGTCACAAGATCGGGTAAATTATTCTTAATTGCCTCTTGTACTTTTTCTTGATGGCGTTGTTGGTCGTCATATCCTTTGCGATGGAGGGACCAGTTTTCCTGTGAAATCGTATAATTTGGTTGATTTTCTTCGCTCATTCCTTTCCCTCCTTACTGTAATTGTCTTCCTGTATGAACAGCAATCTATAAATTTTGTTCTGTAATGTGCAAGCTAGAATATTTGAAAGGTAACTGCCCACAGAAAATCATCCCATAAACATTTATAACGTTTTTCATACAATACCCCGAGCATCCTAAACAAAATTTTTCCACTCACATAATAGAAAGAAATATTCAGCCACTGATAAGAAAGAAACACAATGCATTGTTGCACACATTTTTACTTTGCAACATATTGTATTGTGTTGGCTTTTTTCATATGAATGGTTGGTTACTCTATCATATGCATATTGTAAAAATAATTGACAATAAATTCATGAAATTGCATCTTAATTTATTACATTTGGACAAGGTATGACACTTTATACACATATGAACGGATAATAAAACGCTGTCCCGCAAAATACAAGAGACAGCGTTTTGTTATCAAACTATCGGTTTAACAAGCTACCTACATAGCGTAATAATTCATTTGCTGAAGAAGAATTATAGCCATGCTCATCAATTAAACGCGCAACAACATCATTGATTTTCTTAAGCTGATTTTCGTCCGGCGTTTTCGTTGATGTTGTAATTTTCACTATATCTTTTAAATCAGCAAATAGTTTTTTCTGAATCGCTTCACGAAGACGTTCATGTGAATTATAATCAAAGCGTTTTCCTTTACGGGCATAAGCAGAAATGCGAATTAAAATCTCTTCACGGAACGCTTTCTTAGCATTTTCTGAAATCCCAATTTGCTCTTCAATTGAGCGCATTAATTTTTCATCTGGACTCATTTCTTCTCCTGTTAACGGATCACGTAATTTCGATTTATTGCAGTACGCCTCGACGTTATCTAAATAATTATCCATAAGTGTCTTAGCCGATTCTTCATATGAATAAACAAACGCCTTTTGTACTTCTTTCTTCGCGATTTCATCGTATTCTTTTCTCGCTAATGAGATGAAATTCATATAACGTTCACGGTCTTCATTACTAATCGATGGATGCTGATCCAGCCCATCTTTTAAAGATCTAAGTACATCTAACGCGTTAATAGATGGTACCTCTTTTCGAATGATTGTAGACGAAATTCGGTTAATGACATAACGAGGATCAATACCCTTCATACCTTCATCTTGATATTCTCGTTGTAGCTCCTCTACATCAATCGCATTATAACCTTCTACCGTTTCTCCATCATACAAACGCATCTTTTTAATTAAATCAATATCCGGACGCTTCGGATCTTTTAAACGAGTTAAAATAGTGAACATTGCTGCAACGCGAAGTGTGTGTGGTGCAATGTGAACATTCGAAACATCACTTTCACGAATCATTTTTTCATAAATATGTTCTTCTTCACTTACTCGTAAATTATAAGGAACTGGCATTACAATAATTCTTGAGTGCAATGCTTCATTTTTCTTATTTGCTATAAATGAGCGATACTCTGTTTCATTCGTATGCGCTACAATTAATTCATCTGCTGAAATAAGCGCAAATCTTCCCGCTTTGAAATTCCCTTCTTGCGTAAGCGATAATAAGTGCCATAAAAACTTCTCATCGCATTTTAACATCTCTTGGAACTCCATCATTCCTCGGTTCGCCTTATTTAATTCTCCATCAAATCGATACGCACGCGGATCTGATTCTGAACCATATTCTGCAATCGTAGAAAAGTCCAGACTACCTGTTAAATCTGCAATATCCTGTGATTTTGGATCAGACGGGCTAAATGTACCAATCCCTGTACGGCGATCTTCAGAGAAGAAAATACGCTCTACAACTACATCCTCAATTCTTGATCCGTATTCTTGCTCTAAACGCATGACATTTAGTGGTGATAAATTCCCTTCAATTCTAACCCCATACTCATCAAAGAAATCATCTCGTAAATGATGTGGAATTAAATGCAGTGGATCCTCATGCATTGGGCATCCTTTAATTGCAAAAATTGCTCCACGATCTGTTCGTGAATATGTTTCTAATCCTCGTTTCAACATCGTAACTAACGTTGATTTCCCTCCACTAACAGGACCCATTAATAATAAAATTCTTTTTCTAACATCTAATCGTTTTGCAGATGGATGAAAATATTCCTCTACAAGACGTTCTAGAGCATCCTCTAATCCAAAGAGCTGATTACTAAAGAAGTTATACTTTCTTCTACCATCAACTTCTTCAATTCCAGCATCTTTTATCATATTGTAAATGCGAGAGTGTGCTGTTTGAGCCACCCATGGTCTTTCTTTCACAAGCTCCAAATACTCCGCAAACGTCCCTTCCCATTGTAACCGTTCTTCTGCTGCTCGATGCTGTTCAATCTTTTTTAGAATATCCATTATAGCTCCTCCCCCATCTCCTTGTTCAATCGGATTATTATAAAAGGTATGCTAGGATGTCCTTAAACATTCTTTAAATCAAAACGAAATATATAATAGCACGCTAAAATTCTCTCCAAAATTCAAAGAAAATTCTGTATAATATAGGTATTAACGTTTTCACACTGCTATTCATTATAAATAAATTCTTTTCTTCTAAGAACCTTACATACATTTTGGGTAATAAATAGAACTCGTGAACCGAAAAAAGTAAGGAGGATATTAGTATGAAATTATTATTAATTTTAGGTGTATCACTCACATTTCTTACAGCTATTTTTACATCTGGTTACAATGACAAACCAGGTACACATAAAAAATGATGTGCTTTTAGCACATCATTTTTTTATATATTATTTATAATACATATTTTCCATATCATATTTGGATAATGGTCGACTATAATAATAACCTTGCACAAGCTTCACATTCTTTTCTTTCAAAAACTGTATTTGCTCCTTTTTTTCTACTCCCTCTGCAATTACATTCAATTCTAAAGTATGAGCTAAATGAATAATTGCAGCTGTAATATTCGTATCACGTTCATCTATATGTATACCTTCCATAAAAGAACGATCAATTTTTAAAGTATCAATTGGATATGTTTTCAAGTAACTTAAAGATGAATAGCCTGTTCCAAAATCATCTAAATGAATCTTTAAATTTTTTTCTTTTAATTGTAGTAACACTCTCTTCGATATATCTTTATGTATAAGAGCTCCTTCTGTAACCTCTATCGCTAATAAATGAGCTGGTACATTGTACTTATTTAAAGCCCGTGTAATCATCTCTATTAATGTAATAGAGCGAAAGTGTCTAGCTGAAATATTAACTGCAATTGGGACCACTTCATATCCTTTATTTAACCATTCGCGCAGTTGCTGACACACTTGATTTACTACCCATTCATCGAGCTTAATAATAAATCCTGTTCTTTCTGCCAAAGGAATAAATTGATTTGGAGAAACAAATCCTAATTCCTTATTCTCCCACCTTATTAAAGCTTCCATACTAGCTATTTTTTTCGTTTCAATATTAATTTGTGGCTGATAATATAAGAAAAACTCATTTTTTTCTATAGCACGATGTAACTGGTTTTCTATTATAAACCTTTGTTCACGCTCACAGTCTAATCCACTACAATAAAAATGATAATGTCCTTTTCCTTTTTCTTTTGCTTTTTCTAAAGCAGCATCGACCCTCTGAAATAGTATTTTTTCATCTTCTCCATCTGCTGGAGCCATTACAATTCCAATTGACGCACTTAAATATACATCTTCTTCCTCTATTACAAAATATTCACTAATATTTTTCAGTATGCTCTTTGCAATTTCCTCTACACATTCTTTCGTTATATTTTCTATTAACATAACAAATTGATCATCGTGTTCTCTAAATAAGTGCATACCTTCTATTTTTAGATTGCTTAAACATTCTGTAACTTTTTGTAATACTTTATCTCCCTCTTTATGACCAAATGTATCATTAATACGATGAAACTCATCTAAATCTATAAATACAAGCGCAAAATTTATACTCTCTTTTAAAAAAGTATTTAACTTATTTGTACATGAAATTCTATTCATTAATCCCGTTAACTGGTCATAGTAGGCTAAATATTCTGTTCGCATTTCGTTTAATACTTGCCTTGTAACATCTCTCGTAACAATATAAACTCCAACAATTTCACCGTTCACAATAATCGGGATAGTTCTCAAAGAAATATATAGCTCGTACCCTTCTTTATGAACATATTTCTTTGAAACAATTTGTTTTGCTCTTCCCTGCAGAGCTCCTTTAAATAGAATTTGAAAGTCTTTTTCATATTCTTTATTAATGAATTCAAAAATAAATTTATTATTTAACTCTTCATACCGGTATCCAAATATTTCATACGTTGCCGGGTTTGCATATGTAACTCTCCCTATAGAATCTATAGATATAATTGAGTCATTATTATATTCTAGTAACGACTTAAATAACATTTGTTTTTCCTCTATCTCTGTCTTCTCCTCAATTTGAGCTGTAATATCTCTTGTAATACAAATAACAAATTGACATATTCCTTCTTCATCGCAGACAGGATTAAGTGAAGATTCATAATGTATCTCACCTTTTTGTAATTTGACTACATCACAAAATGTGTGTGCTTTCGCTTCTCTCACTACTTTTTCATATTGCCTTTGCAATATCCCCGCTATATCTTTTGGTAATACTTCTGCAAAAGTTTTTCCATAGCACTCTTCGCTTAACCTAGCATAATCCATTCCTATTTTATTCACATACATATATTTAAACGTTTCATCATCAATAACTTTCAAAATAAATACTAAATCTTGAATAGCATGTAATAATCCTTGTCTAATTAAATCCATATCTATCATACTTAAAAAGGTATTTTGATTACTATATTCTTCCTTCATATTTATCTCAACCCGTCTTATCTATTTTTAATCATATATCCCATTCTATATGATTATGTCCTCTCTTTTAAATGTATGATTACATATTATTTTTATTTTATAAAAAAAAGTCGCCATATGGCGACTTTTAATAAACGATTTCTAAATCTAATCCAGGGTAATTTTGTTGACGGAACGCTTCATAAATTAAAATTGCTGCTGTATTAGATAAATTTAATGAACGTACTTTATCTGTCATTGGAATACGTAAACAATGATCAAAGTTTTCTTCGATTACATTAGCTGGTAAGCCGTTTGTTTCTCTTCCAAATACAAAATAGTAATCCTTCTCGCGCTTGCTATAGTCAAACGCTGTATGAGCTTTTTCGCCATACTTCGTTAAATAGAAGAATTCACCATCTTTATTTTTTTCATAAAATTCTTCAATTGAATCATAATACGTAATTTTCACGTGCTGCCAATAATCTAATCCGGCACGCTTTAACATTTTATCATCCGTTGAAAATCCAAGCGGTCTAATCAAATGTAATTCTGTTCCAGTTGCTGCACAAGTACGAGCAATATTCCCTGTATTTGCTGGAATTTCTGGCTGATATAAAACAACATGTACTCCCACGCGATATTCACCTCTGTTTTTTGTCTACTACGTATTATACCACTTGAGCGAAAAATCTCTACCCATTAATAATATGAAAGAATTTATATTTCATTTGTGGTGTATATTTACTAGAGTCTTCATAGTTCCAATAACGTCGACGGCTATTCGCTGAATGTGCATTTACAAGCGGCATACCATCTGCATCTTTTGCTACTACAATCGTCGTATGATTCCACCTTCCGTCATCCTCGAAATCATAAGCAATAACATCTCCAAGAATAAGTTCTTCTGGTCTCTCTACCGCCTCTGCTCGAAGTCCTGTTGTAGCACCTGACAAATACCAATAAAAAGAATGTGCAACAGCCCAGCTCCAACTCCACTGATTCTCCCTTTGCCACCATCCTTTACGAATATTAGGATATCCGTTCATAGGTACTTCTCCAGTATGAAGACATTGAGAAATGAAATTCGTACAATTATCAGGGAAATTACGATACATAGGATTTCGGTCATCCCACCAACGCTCTGCATATTTCACTGCCTCTAAACGATTGTATTGATAAGAACCGTACTTCTCTTTCGTAATTTCCCTTTCCAATGTCTCACCCATTCTAATTTCTTCTAATACTTCAATAGCATAATCGACTATAATCCGACTATTTTTTAAACAAACTCTTCGTTTTAATTGTTCCTCTTCAATATAAAATAATTCTTTATGCTTAATTAAATATTTAAAATGTATTTGATAATCAATTTCTTGATGGTCATTACTATTTAATTGTCTAATGAAAGAAACATCCGCAATTGCTTTCACTATATATGCACTACGCCTTTGAAACAATTGTTTCTTTCTCTGTGCCATTTGTAGTAAATCCTCAGCAATACCATCCACGTCTGTTCGTTTCTCTGTGATATATGCTAAAAACTGTTGTACTTGCTTTTCAATATTCGTTTTTACAGCCATTTCGTTTCCCTCCCATATTACAATATGAAAAAGGGAAATATTATCTACTCTTTTTTCTGTGTTAACAACTCAAGCCCGCGATTCATTTCATGAAGCACTTCTTCATCTTTCTCACGTTCCATCGCTTTTTCAATCGCTTCGCCGACTCCATCTCCGCCAATTTTTCCAAGTGCCCACGCTGCCGTTCCGCGCAGTACCGGTCTTGGGTCATCTTTCATGACACCAATTAAATCAGGAATTGCCGATGCTTCTTTAAAATGTGCTAATGCTAAAATCGCATTTCTTTGCAGTGGCTTTTTCCCTCTCCATGACCCTGACATAATCCCATATTTCTCTTTAAAATCACGATTGCTAATTGTTAAAAGCGGCGTTAATAATGGTTTAACTAGCTCAGGGTCCGGCTCCATCTCAGGATGATTATGAAAATCCATTCCTTTATTTTTCGGACAAACAGTCTGACACGTATCACATCCATATATACGATTTCCTATTTTATCGCGATATTCTTCAGGTAGGAATCCTTTCGTCTGTGTTAAAAACGCAATACACTTCTTCGAATCTAACTGTCCCCCTTGTATTAAAGCACCTGTAGGACAAATATCGATACATTTCGTACAGCCCCCGCATTGATCTTCTATCGGCTTATCTGGTGGGAATGGAACATTTGTAATCATTTCCCCTAGGTATACATACGAACCAAATTCAGGTGTAATAATAGCACAGTTTTTCCCACTCCAGCCAATGCCTGCACGCTCTGATACAGCTCGATCACTTAATTCACCTGTATCAACCATGGACTTCACTTCTATATCCGGAAGTTTTTCAATTAAATATGCTTCTAATTTTTGCAAACGATCTCGTAAAACAAGATGATAATCTTGTCCCCAAGAAGCACGGCAAAAAATCCCACGGCGTTCTCCACGCTTACTTAATGGTGCATTTTTTAATTTTGAAGGATATGCTAAAGCAATTGCAATAATTGATTTAGCACCCGGTAATAAAAGTTGCGGATTCGTTCTCTTCTCTATATCAGGCTCTTCAAATCCAGATTGATAATTTAATTGTTGCTGCTGGATTAAGCGCTGCTTTAATTCCTCAAAAGGAGAAGCACTCGCAAAGCCTATTTTATCTATGCCAATTGTTTTACTATACGCAATTACATCTTGCTTTAATTGTTCAAAATCCACTCTTAATCGCCTCCTCAGATGGATCCATCCCTTATGTAACGACTCTATTGGTTAATAATTCACTTTTGAAATACTATTATTTACTTCTATTTTCGCATGTAATGATGTTTTTCAAACATTAAAAAACGCAATGCCTCGTTTATCTCGGAAACGAAACACTGCGTTGATCACAATTTATAGAAAAACATTTAATAAAATTTGGAGCGGGTGAAGAGAATCGAACTCTCGACCAGAGCTTGGAAGGCTCTCGTTTTACCACTAAACTACACCCGCAAATATGAATTACATATAAGATATTAGAATAACTTATGTAAAGAAGTATAGCATGTAAAAAAAGTCGAGGCAAGAATTTTATCGAAAAAAGTCGAAAAAGTGATGAGAGGCCTCATCACTTTTTCAATTCTTTATCAATTGCCTTCTTCATACTATCGAAATCAGGGTTTGCAAGATTTCCGTTTACATATACTGAAGGAGCACCTTGAACTTTTAATTTTTGAGCACGATCTGAGTCTTTACGTACTTTTTCTTTAATTTCTTTACTGTGTAAATCTTTCTTAAATTGTGCTACATCAACTTTTGGAAGTTTCTCTTTCACAATGCTAAGAAGCAAATCTTCTGTAATCCATTCTTCCGTATCTTTCTTTTGATTTTGATAAATCTCATCATAGAAGATCCAGAATGAATCTTTATCTTGTTTATAAATTGCTTCACCAGCTGCTGCACCTAAATCCGAGTCTTTTCCGATAAATGGGAAGTTAATAAAATATAACTGCACTTTACCTTTATCAATATACTCTTCTTTTAATCGTGGTAATACTGTTACATCCCAAGTACGACAAGCAGGACATTTGAAGTCTCCAAATTCAACTACCTTAACCGGAGCATCATCTTTTCCTAAAGATTGTTGTGTAGAATAAGCAAACATCTCATTCCCTTTATCTTTTTTGTCATTTATGATGCTATACGCAATTGTTCCGATTACAATCAATACTGCGATAGAAAAAACTACCCCAAGAGCCATAAGTTTATTTGATTTCATATACATTCCTCTTTAAATTCATATTCTGTATACAGTATTGTACACAATACACATAATATCAACACTTATATACGTCACGCAATGAACACGCTCACATAAATTACAAAAACACAATATTTGTGACGATATTGTGTCACAATTTGTCACAATTTATTCAAAAAAAGAGAAGCTCCTCTGTAGGAACTTCTCTTAACTTACTGCTTTTTTACGCGCACTATTTAACATTGACTGCTCTATTTTTATATCATGACGAATTACTAATTTCTCACTAACTGCTTGAACATACTCATCATGGCTTATATAGCCTTCTTTCTCCATTAATCTCAAAACGACATTTCGTCTCTCTACTGCTTTATCATAATTTTGGGCAGGTGAGTAATAAGCAGGTGCTTTTACTACAGCAGCCATCATCGCACTTTCAGCCAACGTTAATTGGTTCACCTCTTTACCGAAGTAAAGGTTTGCTGCTTTTTCAATTCCCCATGCTCCTTCACCATAATAAATGTTACTTACATATAATTTTAAAATTTCATCCTTCGTAAATGTACGTTCAATTTTTTTCGTATAAAAAATCTCTTTCCACTTACGAGAAAATGTACGTTCATTCGTTAAAAAAGCATTTTTAGATAGCTGCTGTGTAATCGTGCTTCCTCCTTGTACGACACCACCAGCCTTTATGTTCTCAACAGAGGCCCTAATAATTGCTATATAATCTAAACCGTTATGATGATAAAATCTTTTATCTTCTGTCGCAATAAATGCATGTGTTAATGATTCTGGTACCTCTAACTTAGCCGGCACATGTAATTTACTAATATCACTTTGCTCAATCATTACATTTCCAATGAATAATAACGTACAACTTAACAATAATAATAATATAATGGCTTTATAAAAAAGTTTAGTCATTGGATTTAATGCAACTTTTTGATGATAGTTCACCCTAGATAATACTCGTTCTTTCATCTTGAACACCTCTTTTCCACACAGCATATAACTCTTACTTTAAGAATACATTGTTGTAAAAAAATATCCCATCGATTTCTCTTACACGTACCTTACATCATTGTAAGGTATAAAATGAAACTTTAATAAGCACTCATCAATCAGGCTTACTGCCCAGCAAATAGTGGGATAAAAAAATATTGTATCACAGTCTTTTTTTATCTACTATTCATCTGAAATATTGAATATAGGTTATGTTAAAGTACGAATAGCCAATAAGAGTAACCCTTAAGACTATTATATTTTCACTTTACACTTTAATTATATCATCTACAAATATATGTACTTTTGACTATCTAGTAATCTAAATGTATACAACATATAGATTCATTATACAGAACGAGTGTTCTATAAATCAATACTAACGCTATTATCATTTTGACCTTTTTCTTAAACAGTATACAAAAAAAGAGTAGTGATTTGAATGTACCTCAAATCGGCTACTCTTTTCTTTACAATCTTCTAATTAAATTATACGGCTGCACTTCCCACGTTTCATACGGAATACAATGTGTTGCTCTCATTGCATCAAGTGTTCTAGATTTCATATGAGGACGCGTTATATACTCATCTATGTTCTCTTCATTTAAAGCAACAAATTTAGCCTCTTGTATTTCTTCAGGTTGAATTTTTATTTCGCCACTCACATATGCTACTTTAAAAACAACAGCTAGAATGTGCATAGAGGCATTATAATAAACCCCGGTAATTCCGATAGGCTTCACCGTTAACCCTGTTTCCTCTTTTATTTCCCTACAGACAGCTTGATCGAGTGCTTCTCCTTCTTCTACCTGTCCTCCTGGCATTTCCCACGTATCAGCTCGCCAGTGTACCTTTGTTAATAACACTTCATTTTTTTCATTTGTTAAATAACCTGCTACGGCAACTATATGCTTTGGTGTCTTATGTTCCATACTAAGCCTCCTAGAAATAATGGTTATTTCATATATCCCTATAAGCATATTCCCTATCTACACCAAAATACCTTTAATAATTCATCACCTTAATTAACTTCATAAAAAAAGCCCCTATTCGTTAAACGAAAAGGGGCTTTCATCGTATTACTCTCCTAAGTCTACGTTGTGATAAACTTGTTGTACATCTTCTAAATCTTCTAATGCATCAACCATTTTCTCAAATTGTACTTGAGCATCTTCAGGAAGTGTAACATCACTTTGTGCAAGCATTGTTAATTCTGCAACTGTAAATTCTTCAACACCAGCACCTTTAAGTGCAGATTGTACTGAATGGAATTGATCTGGTTCAGCATACACGATAACAGCATCTTCTTCTTCTAGAATGTCACGTGCATCTACATCTGCTTCCATTAAAATTTCAAGAACTTCATCTGATGTTTTACCTTCAAGGCCGATAACAGCTGTCGCATCAAACATGTAAGCTACAGAACCGTTTACACCCATGTTACCACTGTTTTTGCTAAATGCAGCTCGTACATCTGCTGCAGTACGGTTTACGTTATTTGTAAGTGTATCTACAATAACCATAGCTCCATTTGGCCCAAATCCTTCATAACGAAGCTCGTCATAATTTTCCTCTGAACCGCCTTTTGCTTTTTCAACTGCACGATCAATAATTGTTCTTGGTACATTGTATGTTTTCGCACGTTCTAATACGACTCTAAGCGCTTGGTTTGATTCTGGATCTGGCTCGCCTTGTTTTGCCGCCACATAAATTTCACGTCCAAATTTCGCGTATATACGGCTTGTATTTGCATCTTTTGATGCTTTTTTGTCTTTAATATTGTTCCATTTACGGCCCATACTTTCCACTCTCTTTCTCGTTTTAAATCTACATAAAAATATTAATATGAAATATAATGTGTGTTCAACACATTTTTAAAAGAAATATAAAAAGTTCATTTTTGATTCATATTACAGACATAATATAAATCACTATCATTTTCTTCTTTCGACAAGTTATATTATACATGAATTCTCACGTTTATTACGAATTTTAGAAGCACATAGTATAATTTAACAAAAAGGAATTCGTTTTAGAATCCTTTCTATACCAAATGGAGGTAGAGGGCAATGGTAAAGTATCAATCAGTAAATTGTTTTGAGTATATAGAATCGTGGTCCTATTATATTGAAAAAGCAAAAGTTACAAATAACAACCTTTACTTAATATTCGACTCCATTGAAATTACAAAAAAACACCCTTTAAATCCTTTTAATAACGGATGGGAAATAAATAAAGCTACATTAACTTTCTATGACTTTGAAGTAATTGATGCTGGTTATTATGATTGTTCTCATGTTCAAAAACAGGAGATTATTTTTGATAAAGATTGTCTTTATGTACCTACATCATTATTAGAATTAATAAATGATTTTACACTAGTCACTGAAGATATGAAAGAGCAAAACGAAACCTTTTTTGAGCATTGCTTCGAGGGATGGGCATGGAAATTCGGCGAAGACATATGGGGATACTTCAAAATTTGCTATACACGGATGGAAATGACATGGGATTCATTTTACAACCAAAGGGATAAATAAAGTTGATTCTACTTTTTACTACAGGCTAATTCAGTTTAATAAAACTTATAGACAGACTGCTTCATTTTGATCTATTTTCTTTAGTTAGCATCAATATGGCCATTTAAAGAAGCATAAAAAATAAAAGCCACGATTTAATGTCGAAGTTTTTTATACTTATTTTTATACATCTTTCATAGTATCAGAAACATTTACGCCGCTACTCATACATATTTCCATCATATTTACTTTCTATTGCTGTATAATTAAAATAGGAAAAAATTTGAAGTTAGGATAAGGCAGAATTATTATGACACATTCAAAAGAGAAAAAATCACATGGTTTTAAAGGAATAGGAGAGCAGTTAAACCCAACTATCTATCAAGTGAGATTCATAAAATTAGATGAACCAATTCAATTTGAGTCGTTTCCTAAATTAAAAGAATTAGGGGACTGGTTGAGTACTTCAACACAAATGTGGTCGTGTCACTCAACTATGTACAAGTACAACAGAGAAGAGTTTGAAAAGAAGTTTTTAGAAATTACAAAATTAACAGTTGATAATGTACTAATATCTACTGGTGGTGTCGGATTTAACTTCATATCACCGGGGTGGAGAGATTCTCTCTAGAGTGCTTGAAAAAATTCTTGTATATGTAATATACCACTGAAATTCTATAAAAGGATAAAGCCGAACGTTCGGTTTTATCCTTTTAGTACTTTATAGTTTCTTCCAACTATATCTAAAGTTCGTCGCGCCACAACACACTATCAGTACTTATTTTGTAGTGTGAAGAAAACACAAAAAAACCCTACACAATTAGTGTAGAGCCTTAATGTTACGCCGTTCATGATACCGATGGTCGGGGTCGAACCGACACTCCCGAAGGAACACGATTTTGAGTCGTGCGCGTCTGCCAATTCCGCCACATCGGCACAAAAGAAAAGGCGGCAACCGGATTTGAACCGGTGATAAAGGTTTTGCAGACCTCTGCCTTACCACTTGGCTATGCCGCCATATTAAATTTCATTGGAGCGGAAGACGGGATTCGAACCCGCGACCCCAACCTTGGCAAGGTTGTATTCTACCACTGAACTACTTCCGCAAGACATGTTTGAGATATTTTATTAAAAGTGCGGGTGAAGGGAGTCGAACCCCCACGCCAAAGGCGCTAGATCCTAAGTCTAGTGCGTCTGCCAATTCCGCCACATCGGCACAAAAGAAAAGGCGGCAACCGGATTTGAACCGGTGATAAAGGTTTTGCAGACCTCTGCCTTACCACTTGGCTATGCCGCCATATTAAATTTCATTGGAGCGGAAGACGGGATTCGAACCCGCGACCCCAACCTTGGCAAGGTTGTATTCTACCACTGAACTACTTCCGCAAAAATGGCTGGGCTAGCTGGATTCGAACCAGCGCATGACGGAGTCAAAGTCCGTTGCCTTACCGCTTGGCTATAGCCCATCGAATTCTTACTTAATTATATGTAAGTATCAATTAAATTATTTGTAATTTTTAAAATAAAAATGGGGCGACTGATGGGAATCGAACCCACGAATGCCGGAGCCACAATCCGGTGCGTTAACCACTTCGCCACAACCGCCATGTTGTGTAAATATATTTGGCAGGGGCAGTAGGAATCGAACCCACACTGGAGGTTTTGGAGACCTCAGTTCTACCTTTAAACTATGCCCCTATGTAAATGGTGGAGGGGGGCAGATTCGAACTGCCGAACCCGAAGGAGCGGATTTACAGTCCGCCGCGTTTAGCCACTTCGCTACCCCTCCGAAACTTACATGGTGCCGGCTAGAGGACTTGAACCCCCAACCTACTGATTACAAGTCAGTTGCTCTACCAATTGAGCTAAGCCGGCGTATTTTATTAAGATAAATGGTGGCTCGGGACGGAATCGAACCGCCGACACGAGGATTTTCAGTCCTCTGCTCTACCGACTGAGCTACCGAGCCTTATTAAAATGGCGGTCCCGACCGGGGTCGAACCGGCGATCTCCTGCGTGACAGGCAGGCATGTTAACCACTACACCACGGGACCATTTGGTTGCGGGGACAGGATTTGAACCTGCGACCTTCGGGTTATGAGCCCGACGAGCTACCGTACTGCTCCACCCCGCGATAATACTATTCATATAAAATTCATATGGTGGAGGATGACGGGATCGAACCGCCGACCCCCTGCTTGTAAGGCAGGT
>NZ_FNUW01000062.1:0-9460 GCF_900108285.1 Bacillus sp. ok061
GTAGAGGCGCTTTTTGCCTCGCAGGAAGAAGTGAAGCCACCGACCATTCTAGCTGCTGAAGCTGGATTAAGTAAAAAGCGTAAGCGGCTCGTTCAGAAAGGTTAAAATGGTCGATCTTTTTAACTATCGGAGCTGGAACTAAATTAAATAAGAAGCGAAGACAAATTTTCTTGTCTTCGCTTCTTGTATTTGTGTTCCAACGTATTGATTAAAACTAGATAAAAGGGTTACAATAGTGAATATTACCCTACTTGAACTTATTGCCTTTCATTATTAATTATTTGCCTTCCGTATTTTTCCCTTTACCCATGAAAAAAGAGAATAACGTTAAAGTGTGGTGTCTGAATGAATTTGTCAATTGCAGCATTAGAAAACATGAAGTTAAAAGAGTTATACGAGCTTGCGAAAGAATTTAAGATTTCGTATTATAGCAAGTTAACGAAAAAAGAGTTAATCTTTTCTATTTTGAAAGCTCGAGCAGAAAAAGAAGGTTTCTTTTTCATGGAAGGCGTATTAGAAATTATTCAATCAGAAGGATTTGGATTCCTACGTCCTATCAACTATTCTCCAAGCTCAGAAGATATTTATATCTCAGCTTCGCAAATTCGTCGTTTCGATTTACGTAATGGAGACAAAGTTTCTGGTAAAGTACGACCTCCTAAAGAAAATGAACGCTATTTTGGGTTATTACAAGTTGAAGCTGTAAACGGAGATGATCCAGATTCAGCAAAAGAGCGTGTGCATTTCCCTGCATTAACACCATTATACCCAGATCGCCAAATGAAATTGGAAACGGAACCGAAAAAGTTACCGACACGTATCATGGATTTAATCGCACCAGTTGGATTTGGACAACGTGGTTTAATTGTTGCGCCTCCAAAGGCTGGTAAAACAAGTCTATTAAAAGAAATTGCACACAGTGTTACAACAAATCATCCAGAAGCAGAATTAATTGTTCTTTTAATTGATGAGCGTCCAGAGGAAGTAACAGACATTGAACGTTCTGTTAAGGGCGACGTTGTAAGTTCTACTTTTGATGAAGTACCAGAAAATCATATTAAAGTAGCTGAACTTGTGTTAGAACGTGCAATGCGTCTTGTAGAGCACAAAAAAGATGTTATCATTTTAATGGATAGTATTACCCGTTTAGCGCGAGCTTACAACCTCGTTATTCCGCCAAGTGGTAGAACATTATCGGGTGGTATCGACCCAGCGGCTTTCCATAGACCGAAGCGTTTCTTTGGAGCTGCACGTAATATTGAAGAAGGCGGTAGCTTAACGATTTTAGCAACAGCCCTTGTTGATACAGGATCTCGTATGGACGATGTTATTTACGAGGAATTTAAAGGAACTGGAAATATGGAACTTCACTTAGATCGTTCGTTAGCTGAACGTCGTATCTTCCCAGCGATTGATATTCGTCGTTCTGGTACACGTAAAGAAGATCTATTAATTCCAAAAGAGCATTTAGACAAGTTATGGGGCATTCGTAAAACAATGCGTGATACACCAGACTTTGTTGAAAGTTTCTTACGTAAGCTTCGTCAAACGAAGACAAACGAAGAATTTTTACAAAACATTGTTGCAGACTCGAAAAGATATGTAACAACTAAGTAAAGGGAAAAGATTGGGACTCGCTTATTTTATAGTAAGCGAGTTTCTTATGCCTTTTAGGTGATATTAAAGAGAGAAATAAGTGGGAGAACCTTAGCTAGTCAGAGCAGAACGAGCCCCCTCCACTTTAAGGTGATATCTAGCTCCAGCGGCTAGAATGGTAGGTGGCTTCGCGTCTTTCCATGAGGCAAAAAGCGCCTCAAGTGAGAGGGTGTGAAGTGTCCTGGATTTTTAAGTGATATCCAGTTCCGGTGGCTAGCTCTTCACATCTAAGAACCTTCCGCCCGAAAGGTAAAAAGCACCTTTAGGGCGAAAGAACCTTAGCTGGTCAGAGCTGAGCGAGCCCCCGCCGCTTTAAATTTAATATCCAGCTCCAGCGGCTAGAATGGTCGGTGGCTTCGCGTCTTCCTGCGAGGCAAAAAGCGCCTCTACGTCAGAAGCTCCATCCCCCTCTCATTCTGAGCGAGCCGCTTCCGCTTTTAGGTATATCCAGCCCCAGCGGGCTAGAATGGTCGGTGGCTTCGCGTCTTCCTGCGAGGCAAAAAGCGCCTCTACGTCAGAAGCTCCATCCCCCTCCCATTCTGAACGAGCCGCTTGCGCTTTTAAAATTAAAAAGACAAAAACAGGTAGTTGCAAAATGAAGTTAGCCTTGTTATAATTTCATCATATGTGTTTCATCAATATAGTTGTGTATGCAGCTGAAGATGAAAAACTCTGTTTCGAAAATGATTCAGGGCGGAAGGAGATGAAAAGAATGAAAGCAGGAATTCACCCAGATTACAAGAAAGTTGTATTCATGGACACAAACACAGGCTTCAAATTCTTAAGCGGGTCTACTAAAGGCTCTAGCGAAACTGTTGAGTGGGAAGATGGTAACACTTATCCATTACTAAAAGTTGAGATCAGTTCTGATTCTCACCCATTCTACACTGGACGTCAGAAGTTTGCTACTGCAGACGGACGCGTTGATCGCTTCAATAAGAAATACGGTATCAAGTAATAAAAACATAAAACAGGCAAGTGTATGTATTCGCTTGTCTGTTTTTTTTGCGAAAATATTATACCTTTACCCTACTTTTAACTAAAAAGTAGATGAAAGGAGAGCTTCATGTACTTAATAAATCAAAATGGTTGGATTGAAGTGATTTGCGGTAGTATGTTTTCTGGTAAATCAGAAGAGTTAATCCGCCGTGTGCGCCGTACGCAATTTGCGAAACAACATGCAATTGTATTTAAACCATGTATTGATAATCGCTATAGTGAAGAAGACGTTGTATCACATAACGGATTAAAGGTAAAAGCAGTTCCTGTTTCAGCTTCAAAAGATATATTTGAACATATCACTGAAGATATGGATGTAATTGCAATCGATGAGGTGCAATTCTTTGATGGGGACATTGTGGAAGTGGTGCAAGTATTGGCAAATCGTGGCTATCGTGTCATTGTAGCTGGTTTAGACCAAGATTTCCGTGGTCTACCATTTGGACAAGTTCCTCAGCTGATGGCGATTGCTGAACATGTAACAAAACTACAAGCAGTATGTTCTGCATGTGGATCTCCGGCAAGTCGTACACAACGATTAATTGATGGAGAACCAGCGGCATTTGATGATCCGATTATTTTAGTTGGGGCTTCAGAATCGTATGAACCACGCTGTCGTCATTGTCATGCAGTTCCTACAAACAAAGACAAGTAAAACTCGCTGCGCAAGGCGGGTTTTTTTCAGAATAGAGAGTGTGGGTGGTGTGAGCCGCTTACGCTTTTAAATATTATCTAGCTCCAGCGGCTAGAATCTCCGGCCATTTCACTCTCTCGCCTGAAGCAAAAAGCGCTTCAAGGTCAAGAGTTGAAAGTGTCCTGCGATTCTGAGCAAGCCGCTTGCGCTTTTAAATATAATTTGCGTTTTTTTGAGTAAGTACCATATACTATTTGTATTAGATACTAGGATGTAGAGGTGAATGATGTGTTAGATCGTTTGCAAGCTGTAGAAAATCGTTATGAGAAGTTAAATGAATTGTTAAGTGACCCAGAGGTTATTAGCGATACAAATAAGCTTCGTGAATATTCAAAGGAACAGTCTGATATACAGGAAACGGTAGAGGTGTATCGTGAGTATAAGGATGTTCGTGAGCAATTAAAAGATGCGAAAGCAATGTTAGAAGAGAAGTTAGACGCAGAAATGCGTGACATGGTAAAAGAAGAGGTTTCTGAGTTAGAATCACAAGAAAAAACGTTATCAGAACGTCTGAAAATTTTACTAGTTCCAAAGGACCCTAATGATGATAAGAACGTTATCGTTGAGGTTCGTGGGGCTGCTGGTGGCGATGAGGCCGCTTTATTTGCTGGTGACTTATACCGCATGTATAGCCGTTATGCTGAGGTTCAAGGTTGGAAAACAGAAATTATCGAGGCTAGCTATACAGAGTTAGGTGGATATAAAGAGATTATCTTTATGATTAACGGTAAAGGTGCTTTCGCGAAGCTGAAATTCGAGAATGGTGCTCACCGTGTACAACGTGTTCCTGAAACGGAATCTGGTGGACGTATTCATACATCTACAGCAACTGTAGCTGTATTACCAGAGGCAGAAGAAGTAGAAATCGACATTCACGAGAAAGATGTTCGTGTTGATACATTCGCTTCTAGTGGTCCTGGTGGACAGAGCGTTAATACAACGATGTCAGCGGTACGTTTAACGCATTTACCGACTGGTGTAGTTGTATCTTGTCAGGATGAGAAATCACAAATTAAGAATAAAGAAAAAGCGATGAAAGTATTACGCGCACGTGTTTATGATAAGTTTAGACAAGAAGCACAAGCTGAATATGATCAAAACCGTAAACAAGCTGTTGGTACGGGTGATCGTTCAGAGCGTATTCGTACGTATAACTTCCCGCAAAACCGTGTTACAGACCATCGAATCGGTTTAACGATTCAAAAGCTAGATCAAATCTTACAAGGTAAGTTAGATGATTTCATCAATGCCTTAGTGATGGAAGATCAGGCTCAAAGGATGGAGGCAGCTGAGTAATGCGTGTCTATGAAGCCCTGAAATGGGCTTCTTCTTTTTTACAGGAAAATGGACGAGATGAAAATGCGGGAGAAATTGTCCTTTGTCATGTATTAAAGATGAACAGAACAGGATTACTTATGAATATGCGTGAAGAAATAAATGAGGAACAAGAGGCAAGCTTTACGGAGTTTATCCACAAGCATGTAGAAGGTATTCCTATTCAATATATGATTGGTTATGAAATGTTTTATGGCCGGTCGTTCTTTGTGAATGAAGAAGTATTAATACCAAGACCGGAAACAGAAGAGCTTATAGTAGGAGTATTAGAAAGAATTGAGCGCCATTTTGGCGACAAGGAACTACATGTAGCAGATATAGGCACAGGTAGTGGAGCGATTTCTATTACGCTTGCTTTAGAAAATAAAAATCTTCACGTGTATACAGTAGATATTGCACAAGAGTCGATTGAAGTTGCAAAAGAAAATGCAAAATCTTTAGGTGCAGAAGTAACGTTCTATCACGGTGATTTATTGTCACCATTTGATAAAACGGGTCAAAAGCTAGATGTTGTTGTTTCAAATCCTCCATATATACCGGAAGAGGATTGGCGTGGTCTTTCTCCTGTTGTGAAAGAGCATGAGCCGAAGAGAGCACTTGTTGGTGGAGAAGACGGATTAGATTTTTATCGCCGTTTTATGGAAGAATTGCCGAATGTGTTGCAGGAGAAAGCAATTGTAGCGTTTGAAATTGGAGTAGGACAAGGTGAGGATGTAAAGAGATTGTTACAACAAGCTTTTCCGCATGCCCATGTTGAGGTTGTTTTTGATATTAACGGAAAAGACCGTATGGTATTTGCTGAGATGGAGTAAGGTTCACACCTTACTCTATTTTTTTGGGGAAAATTCATATAGATTTTGAATTTAATAGTTTAGAAATATGAAAGTCTGTCCACACTGTTTGTAGAAGGGACGGTGGAGGAAATGAAAAAACAAGTTATTGCTTATCTTCTTATATTATTAATTGGTGCACAGTTACTTGTGCAGTTTGGATATATGAAAGCTGATGCGAAAGGGCCTTCAGTTATTCCGAAAGAGGCCGTTCGATTAAGAATTTTAGCAAATAGTGATTCAGATAAAGACCAGGCATTAAAGCGTAAAGTGCGTGATGAAGTAAAAGCACAAATTGATGGATGGGTAGCGGATTTAACTTCATTTGAAGAGGCACGCAAAGTAATTCAAAATCATATTCCAGAAATCGAGAAAACGGTGGAAAATACGTTAAAAAGAGAAGGAAGTAAAGAATCATTTCAAGTGAAATTTAGTAAGAATGTAAAGTTTCCTACAAAGGTATATGGGAATTTTATTTATCCAGCAGGAGAATATGAAGCAGTATTGATCACAATTGGAGAAGGTGAAGGCGCTAACTGGTGGTGTGTATTATTTCCACCAATGTGTTTCTTAGATTTTTCAAGCGGGACAGCTGTAAGAAAAGAAGAGCACGTTGTGAAGGCGGAATCTCCTGAAGAGGAGCAGGTGAAACAACTAGATGAAGAAGTAGTAGATACAGAAGAGAAGAAAGTGGATAAGGTAAAAGAAAAGAAAGTTGTAAAACAGGAAGTAGTAAAAAAAGTAACAGCTTCTGAAAAGAAAGTAGTAAAAAATGAAACAAAAGTCGAAGAGCAGCCTGTAAGTGAAGAAGAAACAAAAACTGTGGAAAAAGTGGAGAAAACTGTGGAGAAAAAACAAGAAAAGCAAAATGAGTATGTAAAAGTCGAAGAGGAAGAAGAAAAGCCAGAAGTTAAATTGTTTATTGTAGAAGCTTTTACATCTTTATTCTCTAAATAGTACTATTAATAAATCCCTCCTCATATATAAAAATGAGGAGGGATTTATTATGAAGAAAGTGTATTTTGCTACGAAAGCAGATGTGGAAAGATTACATTCTTTTTTCGGACAAGCTAATAAAAAAGATGATAAAATAAATGAGTTGTACGCACAATTTATGATTTTGGAAGAGGCGGAAGAAATACGAGCTGTAATTGGTTATGAACAAAGTGGGGAAGATGTACTTATTCGTTCTTGTTTATTCACACCTCATGTGGATAAACAGACTTTCTTATATTTTTTTGAAATGTTTTTGCAGTATATGAAAGAAAAAAGTGTTCAACAATTGTACTTACTAACAAACCATCCACAATCTGTACCGATCTTTCAGTTCTTTGACTTTTTTACTATAGAAAAGGATGAGGTTCCAGAGGGAATTCAACAGTTAGAACATTTTTGTAAAAATATAAAAGAGCAGAATGCAATAATACTAAATTGTCAGCTATTCACAAAGTTATCCACGGATTAATTAGGTTTATCCACATTTTGTGGATAAACCTTGTTTGTCTTTTGGATAAATCTCATAGTAAACTAAAAATAGACAAGTATTTAAGGGTAGAAAAGGACGTGGAAAAAAATGCATACAAATATGTGGGTTGTGGATAATGTTGTGGAAAGAAAAAAATATTATCCACAGTTACAAGAAGCAGCAAAATTATTAAGAGAAAATGAGGCGGTTGCTTTCCCTACGGAAACAGTATATGGGTTAGGTGCAAACGCGATGGATGATGAAGCAATCGCGAAAATTTTCGAAGCGAAAGGAAGACCGAGTGATAATCCACTCATTGTCCACATAGGTACAAAATCTCAGTTAGATGGGATTGTGAAAGGAATTCCACCAGTTGCAGAGAAGTTAATGGCGCATTTTTGGCCAGGACCATTAACAATTATTTTGCCGAGAAAAGAAGGGATTTCAGAGAGGGTGACGGCGGGACTTAATACGGTTGGGGTAAGAATGCCTGATCATCCAGTTGCACTTGCTCTTATTGAAGAGGCGAATGTACCTGTTGCGGCACCAAGTGCGAATCGTTCAGGGCGTCCAAGTCCAACACTAGCTTCTCACGTATATGAAGATTTGAATGGGAAGATTGCAGGTATTGTTGATGGTGGTGCAACTGGAGTAGGCGTTGAATCAACTGTAATTGATTGTACAAGCCCGGTTCCAACAATATTACGTCCAGGTGGGATTACGAAAGAACAATTAGAAGCGGTGATAGGTACCGTTTCTTTAGATCCAGCTTTAAAGGATGAGAAGGAAAAACCGAAATCACCTGGAATGAAATATACACATTATGCGCCGAAAGCACCACTTAGTATTGTTGAGGGCTCACGTGAGTTTATACAGCAACTTGTGGATGGGAAAAAGGAAGAAGGATTTAAAGTAGGCGTATTAACGACGGAAGAGTATCAACATGTATATAACGCAGATGTTATATTGTCTTGTGGTGTTCGAAGTGACTTAGCTAGCGTTGCGACTAAATTATATGATGTACTTAGAACATTTGATGCAAGTGAAGTGGATGTTATTTTTAGTGAGTCGTTCCCTAATGAAGGAATAGGAAATGCTATTATGAATCGTTTAACAAAAGCGGCAGGACATCATATTATTATTGAATGATAAGGTAAGGTTAGCAAACAGAATATTTCTCCTTGGATAAGCATATTGTGAAGTAGCACGTCCAAGGAGGGGCATGAATGACGTTTGAACAGCTAATACCTTTAATAATTATGGCATTCGCCTTAGGGATGGATGCGTTCTCGGTGAGTCTTGGTATGGGGATGATGCCCCTAAAGTTAAGACAAATCCTGTATATTGGTATGACGATAGGGATATTTCATATTATTATGCCGTTTATAGGGATGGTACTAGGTCGTTTTTTATCAGAGAAGTATGGAGATATTGCACATTTTGCGGGTGCTATTTTATTAATCGGACTAGGTTTTTATATCGTATATTCGACCATTTTACAAAATGAAGAGACTAGAACTGCTCCTATTGGAATTAGCTTATTCGTATTTGCATTTGGCGTTAGTATAGATAGTTTCTCAGTAGGGCTTAGTCTTGGTATTTATGGGGCACAAACAATCATTACGATATTACTTTTTGGATTTGTTAGCATGTTATTAGCGTGGATTGGTTTATTAATTGGTAGACATGCGAAAGATATGCTCGGTACATATGGCGAGATAGTAGGTGGCATCATTCTAGTTGGATTTGGATTATATATCCTTTTTCCTATATAATTTTATGTAGGAGGGAATTATGAACAAGCTATTGGAATGGTATGTTAAGTTTTTAACCTTCTTTCCTCGATGGCTAAGAAGGCTTATAATTTGGGGTATTATTTTGCAAATTGCAATTTTAGGTTGGATTAAGTTAATTCGCGAATAGTAAGATAGCGCCTTTCTGTGCATAGTTTTGTTTGTACTATACTGATTGCGCTAAAAAATTACACATATAGAAAGGATGAGATGAATGACGAGATTGAAGCAAGTTTTTGGTATTATTATTAGTTTTTTTGTTTTTTGGTTTAGTATGCTCGGTGTACAAATGTTTGCTGAGTTTTTAGATATTGAGTCATTGAAATTTGTTGCGGGAAAGACTGAGGCGGCGCGTGCCTTTTACTCTCCGTACCCGTTTTTAATTGTTTTTCTTATTACACTGCTTTCCCTATATTTCTTCGTAATTAAGCTAGGGAAACCGAAAAAAGAAAAACTGCCTACTTTAGAGGAAAAGAAGGAAGAATTACAATGATAAAATCCCCTGCTAAAAAGCAGGGGATTTTATGTTTGAGTGATGGCAGGAATCGAGCCGCCTTGCTTTTAAATATATCCAGCTCCAGCGGGCTAGAATGGTCGGTGGCTTCGCATCTTCCTGCGAGGCAAAAAGCGCCTCTACGTCAGAAGCTCCATCCCCCTCTCATTCTGAGCGAGCCGCTTCCGCTTTTAG
>NZ_FNUW01000010.1:0-2410 GCF_900108285.1 Bacillus sp. ok061
AAGGTTGGCACTATCAAATGAAACAATACCGTCATTCTCTTAAGAATTGTGGCATAACTCAAAGTATGTCTCGCAAAGGAAACTGTTATGACAATGCCGTTATTGAAAATTTCTTCGGTATCATGAAATCGGAATTTCTGTATCGAAAAGAATTTGAAAGTATAACACATTTCAAACAAGAATTAGCAAAGTATATAGAATACTATAATCATAAAAGAATTAAGGCAAAATTAAAGGGTATGAGCCCAGTACAATACCGGGCTCATACCCTAGAGCCTGCCTAATGAAACGACCTGTCTAACTTTCGGGGTTCACTTCACATTTGTATAGTGGCTTTTGTGTTTCTTATTGAGTTTAGTATTTTCTCTACTAGATTCATAAGTGACATAAAGGAAATTATTAAAAAAGATTATTTCTCCCCAGAGGGGCAAATGGCTGAAGAACAATTAAAAGTCGAGTTGCAGAAATTTGGAGAATTTAACTCATTAAAAGAAGCAAGAAAGTTTATTTACCGTTACGTTCATAGGAATCCAGAATGGTTCAATAGAAGTGGTGATGTGAATGAATATAACAATAAGCAGTCAAGGCTGGACGTAGATGATGTATGGCATGAAAATGTGTTTAAAAACGAACATCCAAAGATATATATAAATCTTGAAGATTTAAAAAAATAAAAGTAGCGAATCCGCTGCTTTTATTTTAATAAAAAAGCATTTTAAACATTTCTTATAGCATCGAATACTTATGTAAATATGGGAAACAGATTTGATTCTTGGAATGAGGGTATCGGTGTGGATATAACACATATTATGGCGAGAATAGTAGTTAATGGGAAAAATCTTCCGTTTACTTCAGTTAGAACCTCTGCGTGGATTAATGGACTTGCGAATGATTTAATTGTTACGACTAAGCAAAGAGTGAATGAGCTTTATCGGTTTATGTAGTCACGGGTGCCAGTTATGCTAACAATGTATTTCCTTCAGGGTGCTGACGTGATGAAATTTGCTAGGGTTGCTGGGGTTGATGAAAATATATATATCATTTTATTTGGTGATAAGACAAACTTTAAGTAGCCTAACAGCTACTTTTTTATTTTGAACAGAGAAAAAGAACCTGTAGTGGCTCCCTTTCACAATACTACCTTATACTTATTGATTTTCCGCTTAACATCCATAAAAACTAATAGTGCTGCAATAGCGCAAAGACCTTTAAACCATAGAAATTCAGAAGAAAATAGTCCGCCAAAGAAAGCGACCTAGTGTACAAAACAAGTAATACCAAATAACCAAAGCATGAACTTTAATTCTTTTGATGAATATGTATAGTTTTTAAATCTTTACCACATATGTATCAACTCCTATTCTTCTGATGTTCTGTAGTTTTTCTTGATGATATCTCGCATGTTTAAGACAAAGAAATGTAGGAGGTTTTTTCTTTGTCTGAAAGTTCAAAAAGATATATAATAATTTTCTGACTATTAAATTTTGGAGGGGTACAAATGAAAAATGAAGTGTTGCACACGCAAGAAGATATTATTAAAATGCTTGATTCATTATTAAGACCAGCAGAACCGTTTTGGAATGAATTTTATACGAATAGAGAAAAAGATGTTCCGTTTTTTGAAAATGTTCCAGATGAAAATCTAGTTTCCTATATACAAAAAGAATGGATTTCTAAAGGGAAAGTATTAGAGCTTGGATGTGGCCCAGGAAGAAATGCAATTTATTTAGCGACTGAAGGATTCGATGTAACCGCAGTGGATTTATCTATAGAGGGCATTAATTGGGCAAAAGAGAGGGC
This sequence comes from Bacillus sp. ok061, assembly GCF_900108285.1. Lineage (NCBI taxonomy): Bacteria > Bacillati > Bacillota > Bacilli > Caryophanales > Bacillaceae > Bacillus > Bacillus sp. ok061. The sequence goes on from NZ_FNUW01000010.1 coordinate 1,801, forward strand.
GTTAGCAAAAGGAATAGAAATTGATTTTATTTGTAATTCGATTTTTAATCTAGAGTGTCAAAATGATTTTGATTTTGTGTACGATTCGGGCTGTTTACATCATATTCCACCGCATAGGAGAATAAATTATGTGAATTTAATTAAAAACTCATTGAAATCAGGTGGTTATTTTGCATTAACATGTTTTGCAGCAGGTGATTTAGATGAGCGAAATGGATCAGAAATAACGGATTGGGACGTATATAGAGGGTGGAGTTTACAAGGTGGCCTTGTATATTCAGAAGAAAAATTAAGAGAGATATTTGACGAGTTTAAGGTGATCGAGATTAGAAAGATGAAGCAAATTGACCAACCAAATACTATGTTTGGAGAATCATTTCTTTGGACAGCATTATTTAAAAAGAAATAAGAACGTAGATAATTGACAAACTTATCGTTTTTATAGAAAATACACTTATGGGAATGTACGTTCGATTTTATTTACCAATGTATGTTTTGCATAAATACATAATAAGGGGTAACTAACTGTTACGATTTATTTAACCAATTATAACGAAAGTTAATTAAATATATCAGTAAGCCCTGCTAGTCAAGTGATTGGCTAGTAGTG